>JAUXGP010000266.1 GCA_030621995.1 Psychrilyobacter sp. | reverse complement strand
TTCTTTCCATAGAAATTTTTTCTAATTCTTTCAAATAATAATCCCTTGAATTTTTTATATCTTTTAACTTTAGATATTCTTCCGTTATTTGACCATCTTTCACATAGACCCTAGTAAGTTTTTTATGGGTATATTCCCCGCCTGTCAAACTAACTCTTTTAAAATTATAATTTTCATCCTTAAGTTCCAGAGTATCATTATTAATCAACAATTTTTTATCGTTGTCTCCATCAACTAAAGTTATTAAGTCAGCGTAAGCTAGACCATTTTTATCGTAGAGTCTATAAACTTCTTTAAAACCAGGATTTGATATTTTAATAATATCCTCAGATAATTTTATCACCGATTCTCCATCAACTTCTACAATTTTATACACTCCTCCAAAACAAGGGTTCGATTTGCTCACAGCAATGGCATCTCCTACACCATAGGAATCTACCGCCACATCCTGCTCCTTCAGAGCCCTTATTAGATTTTCATCCAATCCATTTGTCAGAACTATTTTAGCCTTGTATAAAGACGCCTCATCCAATAATTTTCTACATTTTTTAGATAAATATGCTAAATCACCCGAATCTATTCTAATTCCATAGGTTCCTTCATAGGAATCATCTATCCCGTTTTCTTTAAATGAATTAACGGCATTCTGAATCCCTATCTTCAATGTATTATAGGTATCGACTAAAAGAATGAGGGGGTTGTTTCCACTCTTTCTATTTTTTATAAATTTATCGAAGGATTCTTTTTCAGCTTCCCTTCCAACACCAAAAGTCTGAATATACGAGTGTGCCATAGTTCCTACACTAGGTATACCATATTTATATTCTGTAACAATATTTGAATGGGTTGCACATCCGCCAATATAGGCTGCTTTATTTCCTTCCACAGCAGAACTAAATCCATGAGCTCTTCTGCTCCCAAATGACAGTACAGGAGTAGGGTGAGCAGCTCTGCTTACACGGGATGCCTTTGTGGCTATGGCCATTTGCATATTCATTATATTTAAAATAGGTGTTTCTAAAATTTTAGCCTGAATTATAGGAGCTTTTATAGTTATGATCGGCTCATTGGGATATGCTATCTCTCCGTCTCTCATGGCATATAGATTTCCTGTAAATTTTAACTTCACTAAATATTCTACTAATTCTTTCTCATGGATAAGTAGGGAAAAATATTTTCTTTTCTCCTCCTCACTTGTACTATTTAAAACCTCTATCAATTTGATTACTTCACGAACCCCGGAAACTACGGCTAACCCGCCATCTTCTGTCTTACGAAAGTACATATCAAAAACGGCTACCTTTTCCTGCATTCCTTCCTTTAAAAAAACATCACTTTCTGTATATTGATACCTGTCGGAATTTATTACATTTGCAAATTCACTTAAAAGTTGTCTATCTTTCATAGGTTCCCCCTCTTTTATTTATTTAAAATTTACACATATTTAAAACCTAAAAAATTATTTGGTTAAAATCTTAAAATTCATAATAATTTGCTTTTAATCTGTGTAATTTGTGTCCAAATCTTTGTTTTTTTCTAAAGTTTCCAATTAAAATTTAAAAAAGGCATTACCGGTAAAATACCGTTTTTGGCAAAGTTTAAGAATCCCACCTGAACACCATTTATCTGGTCTGTAATGTTTATAAGTCCCAATTGAAAAAATGTTTCCTTAGAATAATTGATTACTCCTAATTCATAGTCTGAATAAGATTTTGAATAATTAAGTATCCCTAGTTTTAATCCTGTAAACTCATTTGTAAGATTTGCCGGTCCCATTAAAAGTCCCTTACTATCTCCACCATGAAGGTTTACGAGTCCCAGGCCGACTCCTCTAAATTCAACATTAACTTTATTAAATATTCCTGCTCCTAAAAATATTCCACTTTGAAGACCAGTCAATTCATCCACTTCACTGGTAAATATATTGAAATCTACCCCTGTAACTTTTTCTGTAGTTTCAAAAAATACCGGCACACGCAAGCCCACAACTTCCTCTCCTTTACCTATACTCAAAGTAGGAGTTAACCCCAGTTGAAAATTTGTAGTTTCACTAAAACTTGTTATTGTCATGCTAATCATCAAACTCAGCAATAATATTAATTTTTTCATATTTCCTCCCTAGATCTCCGTTTCAAAAAAGAATGTCACATTATTTGATCCGCCATCTACCCCGTTAATAGTCCCAAATATTCCAGATCTATGGGAGATCCCCATTCCAATATAGGTATCTTCTAAGTTGTCCATCCCGGTAATATCCTTGGCATTAAAAGAAAAGGTAATATCTATATAATTTAAATAATTAGAGTTATTTTCATAGTATTGGTTGTGTCTTTCTAAGTTAGTGATATTACTTGTGTAAGATAAACCTTCTGAAACACCCAGCCTTGTACGTACATATTTATCCCATGGAAACTCTGTCCAGTATATCTTTATACCAAAGTTTATTTCATAGGAATTGTTGTTTGTATAATAATCTGTTTCATCCCCGCTATAACTGTTAAAATGGGTAATAAAACTGCTCTGCAAGGTTATATTCACCGGAAAATCATAGGGTCTCTTATACACATACCTTTCCACCTGTATACCGGCAATCTTACCCCCGTTCGGGTCTTCCTTTAAATCCTTAAATGCCAGTAAATCTCCTAAATCTGATTTTGTAGCGATTCCATATAGGGGTCTGATTATATATTTATTTCCGTCTACGTCAAATGCCTTTCTATTCTTTTCTTCTGCCTCAGTTTCTCCATAAAGGTTTAAAAAAAGGAGGGTTATTAAAGTAATAATTAGTTTTTTCATAAAATTGTATTCTCCTTTTCATAATGTCATATGGAATTATTGTACCATAATTATTAAATTATTTTTTTAAGAAATTAATTTTTTTAATAGTTTTTAAAAATCAAAAGAAAAAATCTTTTTTCTAAATTTATTTGACCATGGGCACAAACTTTACATAAATT
>JAUXGP010000269.1 GCA_030621995.1 Psychrilyobacter sp. | reverse complement strand
TGCGAACTCCTTTAAAACAGCTGTATCTATACCGGCACAAACCGAATAATCAAATTCCTGGATAGTCATATCAAAATTTCTGGAGACACCATAGAGATCCCCGGCAGTTTTATAATCAATAGACTCTATAAGGGTCATCCACAGGGTATTAATAAGTCCTTCTTTTTTCTTTTTTATTGTAATATGTTCTTCAATACTAAAACATTTTTGTTCCTTCAATTCTACATTTTCAAATTTCATCCTGCCTCCTAATTTAACTCTATATATTTTAAAATGACTTTCATTATAAATATACTCCTATTTACAGAAAATACCAAGGATAAATATTCTTTTGACAATTTAAAAGTTAGGTGGTAAACTTCCGATATAGGGTATGGGGGTATGTTTGAAAAAATAAAAAAGAGGTGGGAAAGATGAAAACTGTGGTGATAAATCTAACAGGATTAGGATGTGGAAAGTGTAAGAAAAAAGTAGAAGGAATAGTTAATGATATGGATGGTATAAGTAAAGGAGTAGTAGACTTAGAAGCTTCTACTTTAACCATTAACTTTGAGAGTGAGATCTTAGTAAATTTTGATCAACTAAAAAAAGAGATAATAAAAGCAGGATATGGAATTGTAGATGAAACAAAAAAAGAAAAATTAAAAACTAAAGAAAATATCAACACAGAGGGACAGAGTACGCAGAGTAACTCAGAAAAAGAACAAAAAGTTGAATTAATAACTGAAATTATTGAGATAGGCGGGATTACCTGCCAGGCCTGTGTGAGAACTATTGAAACTAAGACAGGAAAATTAGACGGAGTAGAAAAAGCGGATATAAATTTTTTGACAAGTAAATTGGAGATAGTCTTTGATTCCAACAGAATGAATCTCGATACCATAAAGAAAACCATTGAATATGCCGGGTATGAGGTTATAGAAGAAGATCTGATGGAGGATCTAACTCTGAGGATAGAGGGAATGACCTGTCAATCATGTGTCAGGAGTATAGAGGTAAACCTGGGTAAGGAAAAGGGTGTGGAGGAAGTTGTGGTGAATTTAACCACAGAAAAAATGAGGATAAAATTCAATAAAAAAGAGATAAAGTTATCTCAGATCAGGAAAAAAGTGGAAAGTTTGGGATTTAAAGCTATAAAAGATCAGGGTGACCCAGACTACGATAGAAAAAAATTAGAATTGCAGAAAAAATGGCATGAATTAATGGGATTACTGTTTTTTGGAGGAATAATATTGTATATAGCAATGGGATCTATGCTGGGAGCTTCCCTGCCGCAGATAATTGATCTGGATAAAAATCCATTGAATTTTGCACTGATTCAGCTGGTACTTACAATACCGGTAGTTTATCTGGGGAGAAGGTTTTATCTGGTAGGATTTAAAGTTTTATTCAGGAATCCCAATATGGACAGTCTGATAGCCATTGGAACGGGAGCTGCTATCTTATACAGTTTATATGGAACGTTAGAAATTTTTATGGGAAATATAGGAATGGCCCACCATCTATATTATGAATCGGCAGTAGTGATCTTAGCCCTTATCTCTTTGGGAAAATATATGGAGGATGTGAGCAAGGGGAAAACTTCGGAAGCTATTAAGAAATTGGGGAGTTTAAGACCTAAGATGGCAAATCTTATGAAAGATGGTGAAATAATAGAGATAGAGGTAGAAGAGGTAGAAGTAGGAGACATTGTACTGGTTAAACCCGGAGGAAAGATCCCTGTAGATGGAAAGATAATAAGTGGTCAAACCAGTGTAGATGAGTCTATGCTGACTGGAGAAAGTATGCCGGTAAAAAAAGGGGTAGGAGCCAGGGTCGTAGGAGCCAGTATAAATAAAAATGGAAGTATCCAGATAGAAACCAAAGCCACAGGAGAGGATACTACACTATCCCATATAATAAAATTAGTAGAAGATGCCCAAGGGTCAAAAGCTCCAATTGCCAGGATGGCAGATATAATCTCAGGATATTTTGTACCTGTAGTTATAGTGATTGCCATACTTTCATCAACTCTATGGTATTTAACGGGAAAATCAGGGTGGATGGAGTTAAATAATGATCCCAGTATATTTGCCCTGACTATATTTATAGCAGTATTAGTTATAGCTTGTCCATGTTCCCTTGGATTAGCTACTCCTACAGCTATCATGGTAGGGACTGGTATGGGTGCTAAAAACGGGATCCTAATAAAGGGTGGAGAAGCATTGGAGATTACCCATAAATTGGATTATATTATTTTTGATAAGACAGGAACCATTACTCTGGGGAAACCTAAGGTAACAGATATAGTGGAGGCCGAGGAAAGCGGAACAATAGAAAAAGAAAAATTATTACAGCTGGTGGGATCTCTGGAGACTCATTCTGAGCATCCTCTGGGAGATGCAATAATAGAAGAGGTAAAGGTAAAAGGGATGAAACTTTTAAAGGTAAGTGGATTTAACTCTATAACAGGAATGGGAATAGTAGGAGTAGTAGAGGAAAAAACTATCCTGGTTGGGAATGAAAAATTGATGCTAAAAAATAAGGTAGAAGTGCTGCCCAAAGATAAAGAGAGGATAGATCAGCTTGCCAAACAGGGAAAAACTCCTATGCTGATTGCCATCGAGGGTAAGTTTAGCGGAATAATAGCAGTAGCCGATCCAATAAAGGAAAGCAGCAGAAGAGCTATTCAAAATTTAAAAAATATGGGAATACAGGTGGCCATGATAACAGGAGATCATAAGAAAACAGCAGATGCCATAGGGAAACAAGTCGGGATTGATAATGTATTATCTGAAGTAATGCCGGAGGATAAGATAGGAGAGGTAAGGAAATTACAGGATAAAGGATACAAAGTAGGAATGGTAGGAGATGGAATAAATGATGCTCCTGCACTGGCACAGGCAGATATCGGGATAGGGATAGCTTCGGGAACAGATGTGGCTATGGAATCGGCAGATATAGTACTT
>JAUXGP010000005.1 GCA_030621995.1 Psychrilyobacter sp. | reverse complement strand
AGAGCTGATGATATAGTGTCTGCCATAAGGGTTATGGAGGAATTTGACCTGTTATATACTCTAGATCATGTAACCTGTGGTGTAGATGTTCTGGATTATATTCATGGTAAAAAAAGAAACCTGATAGTAGGCCCCAGTCTAGGAGCCAGAGGGAAGATGGAATTAAGGGGGAAAGGGTTTGAAAATCTAGTTAAATTAGCTAAAGATCAGGATATATCCATAATAACAGATGCCCCTGTAATACCATTGCAGTATTTACCAATTTGTGTAGGTTTAGCCATCTCTAAGGGACTGCCCTTTGAAAAAGGATTAGAAGCTGTGACAATAAATCCGGCTCGTATGATGGGAGTAGACAAAAGAATTGGTTCCATTGAAGAGGGAAAGGATGCAGATTTGGTTGTATGGAAAGATAAACCCTTTACAACTATTCAAGATCCAATTTTAGTGATGATAGATGGGAAAATAATTAATTAATAAAAAATGGGATTCTCTAACAGATTCCCATTTTTTATTAATTTTTGTTTTGGTCTAGGTATCGATATGTATTTTCTGAAATTTTTAATAACAATTCTGTAGTGGTTAAATTATGAAAAGGTGCTAATATAGAAGCAGAATTAAAAATCATTTGGGGAGTACCGCGTTTACCATCATACTCCCAAGGACCGTCACTTTCTAGTAAGACCATATCTAGTGGGATTTTTTTAGCAAACTCAAAATATTCTTTATTTACTAATATATCAGGGCTGATGGAGATAAAATGATTGTTTAATACTAATAAGTTGAGATCTTCTAGACTGCCTTCATACCAATGAAAGAGAGCTCCTTCAATATTATATCTTTTTAGAAGCGGTAAAGCTAGGTGGATATCTGAACCAACCACATGGAGGTTTACAGGTAGTTTAAATTTAGAAGCAGTTTTTAAAAACCTTTCAAAAATTTCCAACCCAAGATATTTTATTTTTTTCTTTTCCACAGCTGATTTACCCTCTAAATAAAAAAAAGGAATACCAATTTCACCTATACCAGATATTTTATCTAAATTACCTTCAATAAGTTCTATAACTCTGTCAATTTCATGAAAATAACTTTGAGATTCAGGATGGATACCTAAAAAAACTTTTATATTCTTAGGATATCTTTCCTTCAATCTTAGTATTTTCTCATTACTCTCTAAATTCATACCAACTGCACCTATTATGAAATTTTCTTTTATTGCAGTTTCGATCTCTTTTGAACTAAGTTTATCAGCATGACAGTGAATATCATAATACATAGGGGGTCTCCTTTAAAATACTTGGTCTAGTTTATCAGAATAAAATAAAATAGCTTCTTTATAATTTTTTATTTTAGTGTCATTTGAAGTTTCACTTATAATTTTTAGGAGTATTTCCATAGATTTCTTATGATCACCTAGATTATAAAGGGTCATAGAGTAAAAAACTTTAAAATCTTTATTCTCCAAAAATTCACTCATAGCCTTCTTAAAAATTTCTTCTGATTTTTGGTATTCCCCTATAGAGCGATAGGTACTTCCTAATCCCAGATAAGCCCCCTCTAAATTCTCACTGGAAAGTCCATTATCAATAGCTTTTAAATAATAAGGAATTGCTTCTTTTTCTAGTTCCAATGTATCATAACACCAGGCACATTGATAGTTGGCTATGGGATCTTTGGGATTTTCTTTTAGATAGGTTTTTATAATTTCTAAAGCTTTTAATTTTTCACCATTTTTCCTGAGTTCAACCACTTTTTTTAATATAGATACCTTCATCTAGCTACCTCCTAAAATTCCTATACTTTTATACCACCTTATAGAGTTCATCACTTTCCGGCTCGGATATATTTGATCTTTGATCTTTAAAATTGTATATAAATTTCTCCTCAATATTTTGGGTGAAATAACCTATTTCAAAGGTAGGGATTTCATCTAATATCAATTTATTCAACAGCTCATTTTTATTTTCAGGTGAGACAACTATAAGCATTGATCCGCTAGAGATTAATTTCAATGGATCAATCCTATAATAATCACAAATTTTATCGGTAACTTCAGAAACATTGAGTTGGTCTCCATAGATAGTAACTCCTAATTTAGAAAGTTCTGCCACCTCCCAAATAGCTCCTAATATCCCGCCTTCAGTCACATCATGCATCCCCTTAGACAGTTTGGAAGACAACAGACCTTCCTTCACTACACTGGTCAGATCTATCATAGATTTTGCATACTTAATTTCATCTTGAGACAATATTGTCTTCAGCTCTTCTTCTTTTTCATAAGCTATGATAGCAGTGCCCTCTATCCCTGTCCCCTTGGTGAGTAATATTATGTCTCCTTCTAAAATTTCTTTTTTATCTTCATAGTGAGCCTTAGTTCCAAATCCCAGTCCTGTCACAGAGATTATGATCTTATTTACAGCATCGGTAATCTCAGTATGTCCTCCTAAGATATCAATATTTAACTTAGTACATTCAGATTCCATATCCACCATAATATTTTGAAGGTCTTCTATACTGGTAGATGGAGGAGCTAATATAGTCACCATGATGCCCATAGGTTCTACTCCTGTAGTCGCCAAGTCATTACAGGTTATATTTACAGCTAATTTCCCTATCTCAGAAACTGCACCAGTTATAGGGTCGCTGCTGACATAGCAGACCTTTTCTCCTAAATCTATCGCAGCACAGTCATCTCCTATCCCCGGGGAATTTAAAAATTCCTTTCTTTTTTTCTTTATATTATTAAAGATTATCTCTTTTAACTGTGAAGCAGTCAGTTTTCCTATTTTCATTAATGTTCATCCTCTCAAAGTTTAAGTTTAGTTGTTATAAAATATTATAGCATAAATAAAACCAATTAAAAATTGATAATTGAGAATTAAAGTCAAAAAATATAACATAGTAAAATAAGAACCCAGAGGAAGGCGGGGAACAAACTCTGTGAAACTCTATTTTTTATCTCAGTGATTCTCTGTGTTCAAAAAAGGTTTTATTCGCAATAATTACCGATATTAGCGGCATCAAATAATCTTGATAAAAACTGTAAAATATAGTATTATATTGGGTAAATAAAAATTTGAAAATAGAGGTGGAAAGATGAAAATAATTGCTCCTGCAGGGGATATAGAGAGAATGAAAGCAGCTATAAAAGGCGGTGCAGACGAAGTTTATCTAGGACTAAAAGGATTTGGTGCCAGAAGATCCGCTATAAATTTTGACATATTAGAATTAAAGGATGCCATTGATTATGCACACTTAAGAGGTGTAAAAGTATTACTGACATTAAATACAATAATGAAAGACAGTGAGTTAGAGGCTCTATGTATGAACTTGTCAACATTGTATGAGCATGGGTTGGATGCTGTAATCGTACAAGATTTGGGAGTATTCAGGTATTTAAAGGATAACTTCAAAGATTTAGAGATCCATGGAAGTACTCAGATGACTGTAGCCAACCATGTAGAAGCTAACTACCTGTACAACTTAGGGTTTAAAAGGGTAGTTTTATCTAGAGAGCTCAGCTTTGAAGAGATAAAAAACATCAGAAAGAAGACTAAGATAGAGTTAGAGGTATTCGTTTCCGGTGCTCTGTGTATCTCTTATTCTGGAAACTGCTATATAAGCAGTTTTATAGGGAGCAGAAGTGGTAACAGAGGTATGTGTGCCCAAATCTGTAGAAAAAAGTATACAACGACTAAAGAAGAAAGCGGATACCTGCTCAGCCCGAAAGATCAAATGCTGGACAAGGTAGAGATCGAAAAACTGCAAAAAGCAGGAATAGATGCAATTAAGATAGAGGGGCGGATGAAATCTCCTAACTATGTCTATGAGATGGTAGGAAAATATGCCGATATCTTAATAGGAAAAGACGGTGAACACCACCCTGAAAAAATATTTAACAGAGGATATTCAAAGGGATATTTCTATAAAAATGACAGTGAAAAATTGATGAACAATCAGTATGCTTCCAACTATGGGTACAGCATAGGAGATGTCAGAGGAAGAATATTAAAACTAAATACAACTGTTGTATTGGGAGATGGGATAGCTTATTTAGATAAGGATATGAATATACTGAAAGGGGAATATCTAAATCAAATCATCATCATGGGGAAAAAGGTAAAGGAAGCCAAAAGACTGGATCTGATCAGTATTTATCCGCCTAAGGGGACTAAGTTTATCTATAAAACTTTTGATAAGGCGTTAAATGACCGTATTGAATCCACATTGAAAACTGCAAAGGGAAGGATGTCCATAGATGGAAAGTTTTTCGCACATGTAGGAGAACCTATAAGATTTGAGATAGATGTAAATGGAATAAACTTATCAGTTGTAGGAGATATCCTGGAAGAAGCTAAAAAAAGACCATTGGACAATGAGACTATCTTTGAAAAATTAGGAGAAATGGGTAACTCCACATTAAATTTATCTAAATTAGATATCGATTATGACGGTAAAGCCTTTGTCTCATTGAAGACGTTAAAGGATATCAAAAGGCAGGCTATTGAAAAATTTGAAGCTGAATATTTGAATACCACCAGAAGAACTTTAAAAACAAATAGTATAAAATCATTTATACCGACTGTAAGTGATAACGACTATAAAACTACAGTTGCAGTATCTGTAGTAAATAAAGAACAGTTTAAAGTAGCCAAAGAATTTGGTATTAAAAAGATCTATTACAGAGGACCAGAAGTAGCTAAGGAATCTAACTTAGATAAGATCGATCTAAAATCAAGGTTAGCTTCTAACCTATACCAATTGATACAGAATGAAAATGATACGGTATCTGTAGATTATAACTTTAATATAGCTAACAGCAGATCTATAGAGGAATTTTCTAAGATGAAAAATGTAGGAGTTATCTACCTGTCACCTGAGTTTGATTTAGACTATTTGAGTACTTTGGAGCTGAGTAAGTGCGGGATGATGGTCTACGGTCACCTTACAGGGATGTATATAGAAAATCTCAAGGTAGAAGCTGATAATTTAACCAATGAAAATGGTGATAACTTTAAACTTTATACGAATAAATTAGGGAATACACAGGTATTTTTAGAAAAACCTATGAATGTTATCTCCAGGATCGATAAATTAAAGGACTTAGGACTGGCTGAAGTAAGATTAGACTTTGTCTTGGAGTCAGCGTTTGAGATGAGAAAAATATTGGAAAGTATCAAAACAGGAATAGGAGAATATGTACCTTATAACCTGCACAAAGGAGTATTTTAAATTTATGAGATGCAATATATGTAAAAATGAAGATCTTCATCTAATCGAGGTCAAAAATAAAGCCGGATTAAAAAAATACTATAAATGTAAAGAATGTGAATTTATTTTTATAGATAGGGCTCATATTTTACCCCACAAGGATGAAGGCAGAAGGTATGAGGTCCATAATAATGAGATCTCAGATCCATCATACAGATCTTATTTTAAAAAATTTATAAACTATATAGAAGATGACCTAGATAAAAATAATGCCATCCTAGACTATGGTTCAGGGCCTCAGCCAGTGTTGGCAGATGTGATGCAGAAAAATGGATATAGGGTCGATATCTATGATAAATTTTTTTATAATAAAAAAGATTATCTGGATAAGAAGTATGATGTGATCATCTCTACAGAGGTCTTTGAGCATATATATAACCCTAGAGAAACTTTAGAAACTTTATTATCTGTTTTAAAGAAAAATGGTAAATTAATCCTCATGACTGCTGTATCTCCTCCTACCGATGAGGAGTTCAGAAGATGGTGGTATATCCAGGATCCTACCCACGTTGTATTTTATAATAAAAAAACTTTTGAGGTCATAGGCAGGAAATGTGACTTAGATGTCATAAAATATAACCATAAGAATATTATAATATTTCAGAGGAGGTAGACATGGGTATTAAATTGTTTTTACTTTATCTAGTTGTTGTGGTTATTAATTTTTCCCAGGTAGAAAAAATAAAAAAAGAAGAGCTATCAGAAAATAAAGTAGTTTTAGAAAATATTGAACCTGAAAAAAGTGAAGAAAAAGAAGAAGAAAAAATACTGGCAGAACAAAATGTTCAAATTAGATTAGAAATAATAAAAATGGTGAAAGGCACACATAAGGAGATCGATTTAGTTCATCTATCTGAGGTTCAGCCAATTCCCGGAGAAAAATTAGTACCTAGAGTGGTCTATAGTATGGATAATGTATCTTTGAGGGGTTTAAATGTTCCTAAGAAGAAAAAAATATTCTTTGAAATCATGGTCCCTACAGCGATGATTGTGGTAGAAGAGATCGAAGAGACCAGGGAAGGTTTAAAATTAATTATGGAAGGTAAGAGGGATAGAGATGAAGAATACCTTTCAAAAATGTATATTAAATACAGGGTTAAGGAAAAAGACATAGAAGTTTTATACCATAAATTAAAACCTGTCCCTATATCAATTCTGCTTTCTCAAGCTATTTTAGAAAGTGGTTGGGGAACCTCTAGATTTTTTGAAAAAGCAAATAATGTATTTGGTGTATGGTCAGTAGATCCTACAGAACCTAGAATAAAGGCTGGAGAAGCCAGAGTAAATAAACAGGTGTACTTGAGAAAATACCCTACATTGAAGGAATCCATGGCTGACTATATGAAACTTTTGGCCAGACATAGAGCCTATAGTGGTTTCCGTGAAAAATTACAGATCACAGACGACTACAGGGTCTTAGTACCAAAATTAGACAAATACAGTGAGATGGAGGAGATCTATATCAATAGACTTTTAGCTACCATTGAGCATAATAAATTATACCAGTACGATAGGTATGAATTTGAATAGAGAGTGGTTCTTCATCTTAGGGATAGTAATTACTTTTTTAACCTTGGATCTGTGGACTAAGGAATGGGCTGAAAAAAATCTAAAGATATCTAAATATATATTTGGTGGAAACATAGAATTGGTCTATGTGAGAAACTATGGAATAGCATTTAATAGATTGTCAGGAAAGAAAAATCTAATATTAATTATAAATTTATTCTTATTTACCTATCTAGGCTACCTCCTCCACACTGATATAAGCAACTATTTAGCTTATTCCTTGATATTAGCAGGGGGGTTAGGAAATTTTATCGGCAGAATACTGAAGGGCTATGTGATTGATTTTATATATTTTAACATCCAGGGCTGGCCTGTATTTAATATCGCAGATTTTGAGGTACTTTTAGGAATAAGTATAGTTATGGTAAGGGAAATAATAGGTTAATGAATTCGTGGAAAAAATTAGAAAGGAAAAAAATGGAATTTAAATATTTAAATGGATATTCAGAAAATATCCTGCAACAGGTAGAACAATTGATAAAAAGTGAGAAATTAGGAGTTTATATAAAAAACAAGTATCCCAAGGCTCACAGAATCGATACAGATAAACAACTATATGAATATACTATGGAGATAAAGAATAATTTTTTAAGAAAGAGCCAGCCTCTCTCAAAGGTAGTTTATGATGGAAAGATAATCTTAGAAAATCAAGCTCTGGGTCTCCATTCCTATATTCCCAGGAAACAGGGGAAAAAAACAAAGGTAAAAAATGAGATAAAAATAGCTTCTAAGTTTAAAAAGATGCCATTAGAATTTTTGGAACATATAGTGGTTCATGAATTAGCTCATTTAAAGGAAAAAAATCATGATAAGGCTTTTTACAGGCTCTGTCAGTCTATGGAAGATAATTGTGGACAGGTAGAGTTAGATCTAAGAATTTACCTGACCTATGTGGATATATATAAGGACGAACTTTATTAAAGAAAAGACAGCCTCTAGTTATTTATAACTAGAGGCTGTCTTTTCTTTATCCTGGATTAACTTTAAATAGTTAATTATTTTTGACTGACAACTATGAAAAATAAAAATTAAATATTGTGGTGATGTTTCTTATAATCTGGATGATGTTTATATCCGCCTTCCCAAAATTCTGCATTTTTTACCCCGAGTTTTATGGAATCATATTGCGGATCCAGTCCCTGAGCTTTTTGTTCTTCATAGTCTTTGAGACTCTGTAAGGCCGGTTTTCGTAAAAGGATAATGGCAATAATATTTAACCAAGCCATGAGTCCAACTCCGACATCTCCTAGACCCCATGCCAATGAAGCTGTCCTTACCGCACCATAATAAATAGCAGCTAGCAGTGCAAACCTCATTAAATTGACAACCAGTTTATGGTGATGTCCTCCTTTAAACAAATAAACAATACAGGTCTCTGCATAGTAGTAATAAGCCATCAAAGTTGTAAACGCAAATAGAAACAATGCAATAGCAACAAACTTGCTACCGAATCCCGGCATAAAAGAATCCACTGCCATCTGTGTATATGCTGGTCCATACTCGACACCTGGTATATTTTCAACGATGAAGCCGCCTACATTATCACGGACGTTATATGCACCTGTTAACAGAATCATAAATCCTGTAGCACTGCAGACAAACAATGTATCGATATAAACTGAAAACGCTTGAACCAACCCTTGCTTAGCAGGATGAGAAACCTCTGCAGCACCGGCTGCCATAGGACCAGTACCCTGACCAGCTTCATTGGAGTAAATACCACGTTTTACACCCCATGAAATTGCCATCCCTAAAATCCCTCCAAAGGCTGCGTCCACACCGAAAGCACTTTTGAAAATCAACATGAAAACAGCCGGAAGCTGGACAATGTTGACGGCGATAATAATAAGGGCAACGAGAATATAGGCTCCTGCCATGAATGGCACAAGAATTTCAGCTACTTTACCCATACGATGGACTCCACCAAAGATAATAGTCGCTAAAAGAACCACTATAATACCACCAGTTATGTACGGGCTGAGACCGAAAGCAGTATTTACACTACTAGCTATACTGTTTGCCTGAACACCCGGTAATAAAAATCCCATTGCAATTACTGAAGAAATTGCAAACAATACAGCATACCATTTTATACCGAGACCTTTTTCAATATAGTACGAAGGTCCACCACGATATTGATTGTCAATTTCAACCTTGTAAATTTGAGCTAATGTCGATTCCACAAAGGCAGAACCCGCACCTAGAAATGCGATTACCCACATCCAAAATAATGCTCCGGGACCACCGAGAGCAATGGCTGTTGCTACACCTGCTATATTACCTGTTCCTACTCTACCTGAAACCGCAAGTGCAAATGCTTGGAAAGAAGAAACACCCTGTTCAGACTCTTGACCACCAAAAAGCAGTCTTATCATTTCTTTCAGATGGCGTACCTGCATAAATCGCGTTGCAAATGAGAAGTAAAGCCCTGTTGCAAGAAGTAAATACACCAGTACCGGACTCCAGATTATTGAGTTGAGAAAATCAACAGCTTGACCCATAAATAACCTCCTTAAATAAAAAACATAATACTTTGACCTTTTTTTTAGATTTAATAAGAATATAATTTTAACCGTAATTTTATATTCTTTTTTTATAACAAAATTCCTTTTTTTTGAGTATAAAAATATTAAACAAATCTAGAGGGGCACATGTCAGAGCTTATGTCCTCAAGGGTAATTAAAAAAGATCCTAAAAAAATTTTAGGATCTTTTATTATTTAGCTACATACATTTACACCTGTAACTTGTACTGTAGGACTATTTTTCTTGCTCTTCATAAAATAGTATAACTTTAGAAAGTTCCTATTTTTTCTAAGGTTATACTATTTTAATTCAGCTTCTATTTCTTCGATACTCGGTAAAGAAGATTTAAATTCTTTTGGTAGCACTTGAGTCAATTCATATTCACTAGTTCCAATAGGTTTATTAATATCTTTTAAAGCATATTCCACTACCATATCATCTTTAGATTTATAGATTAATATACCAATTGTAGGTTTATCTATATTTTTATCAGCCACTAAATCATCTACAACTGAAACATAAAAATTTAATTTCCCTGCATATTCAGGTTTAAATTCTCCTGTTTTTAATTCTACAATTTCAAACAACTTATACTACATATATAACTTGTTATATTTCATTAAAAATGATATAATACTTTTGAGACGTTAGCCTGTCCCATAAGTTGAAGTACCGAGTTACTTCAACACTTGTGCGATACTTTTGTATCGCACTTTTTTTATACCAAAATAACTTTTAATGATTTTTAAATTTTGATAAAGAAGATTGATTTTATTGACTTCATTTCAGGATGTTCCAAATTTAATATTTCGGAATTTTCATTCAAAAGGTTAATAAATCAACAAATAATTTCTTGTACATTTATTTGATACTATTTCAATTTTTGTTTGTAGTACTGTTCTTTTTATTGGCTTTCAGACTGTCCACACCTACCCCCAAAACACCATTTTGACACAATCCCAATGATACCAACGATTTTATTTTTTAAAAATGCAATTTAATTGCCCTTATATTTATTCTGATTATTTCCAGTAATTTTTAATTATTTATTTAATCAAAATATGTCTGGAATAATTTTAAAAACTTTACATTATCTTCTAGTATTTATAAAATATACACAACAACTTCTAATTCCTATAAATAATATTGTTATTAGTATCCATTTTTTTTTACTCATTTTCCCCTCCATTTTCATAATAAAAGCGATCCTACTTCTAGAAACTCTGTGACCTAATTTTTCAAGTTCAACTTTAATTCTTCTGGTTCCATAGTTTTTCCTACTGTTCCCAATATACTTTTAATTGTAATTCATATAATCTAAGCAATGAAAAATGCCAGTCTTAAAACTGACATTTAACAAGGTTATTTTCTCACTATTGGTGAAGAGTTCAGATCAAAAGGATTGGTTCTACAGGCAAGAGAAAATAAATAAGGGTAACTTTCTCTTAAATGATCTATATAGCTAACCCATTGCTTTTTTAGTTCTCCATAAACTCTATTCATGTCTCCTGTCAGATGTTTATAATCTTCTTCAGGAAGACCTACGAGAGTATCCCTATATTTCAGCTCTTCAGTAAGATGGAATACAGCCCACAAAAGATCTGTAAAACTTTCATGCTCCAGTAAATTATTATTTTCAAGGAGCCTTAATAAAAAATCTTTTTTATTTTCCAAAAGTAATTTTAATTTTTTCCAATCAATCTCTTTAAGATTGAATTGACTTTTATGTTCCTTTAAAACTGTACACATATTTTGAAATTCTTTCTCCGAAGAATGATCTGTTATTTTAAATTTAGATTGTGACCTTATTATCTCCACATCCATATTTGCAATAATATACAAAAGTTCAGTACCTATCTCACTGTAAAAAGTTCCTATAACCATATTTAATTTTTCCATACGTTCTTTTTTTTCCCTGTTGTCAAGAATTTTATGAATAATCAATGTAACCAATAAAACTTCAATAAACAAAAAAGCAATATCTTCTATTAAAAATACCAAAATATGATGTATATCTCTAAATAAAAAATATTCAAGAAGATAAAAAGAAGCTGACATAATTATCAGTAATAAGCCCATATAAATTTTCCAATTTACTTTTTTCATTTTCGCCACCTTTGTTAAATATTTTTTTTATAAAACCAACAACTTTTAAATTTTTTTCTTCTTTTGCAGAAATAGCCATTTCACCAAAAGATAAATTGTTTTTTAAGCTTTATCCAAGATTAATTTTAGCTTTAAATCTTTAAAAAGTCAATTTTTTTAAAGTTTTAATACTCTTTAATTTCGTTTCTAAGCTACTTTAGACTTTAATCATGTAGACTTATAACATGAAGTTAATTATAGTTTTAAAAATCATAGTTGCATAATTCAAAAGGGGCATTTTATATCCCTCTTACAACTTATTCCCTATAATTCCAAAATAAATCCCTTATAGAATTAGCTCTTCTAAAAACCTTAAACTGAAAAAGTTTGATTTTATGATGAATTGGATCTATCTTAAATTCTAATCCTTTTACAATCGGGTTTGCCAACTGCAGAATAAATTCCTTTCAGACATCCTTCTTCTGAGTAATCTTTTGGATCTTTTACCGGCTGCTTTAGACCAGGGCATCGTACTGACTCTGATTAATTTACTCTATCATAGATTTTTAACCTGTCTTATGTTATAATGATTACAAATATGAAACCGGAGGATATTAATGAATAAAAAACATAAAATAAGTAAATTTCTTGGGGCGCACGTTAGTGTTAGTGGAGGAGTTTTTAACGCACCTAAAAACGCTCATGATATTGGCGGAACTGCCTTTGCAATGTTTTTAAAAAATCAAAAAAGATGGGTTGCTAAAGATTATGATGATAAGGTGATAAATAAATTTAAAGATGAGATAAAAAAATATAATTTTAACACCGATTATATCATGCCCCATGCCGGATACCTTATAAATCTAGCCAATTCAGATCCTGAGAAATGGCAAAAATCATTGGATGCCCTGATCGATGAACTAAAAAGAGGAGAACAGCTGGGATTAAAATATATAAATCTACACTGTGGAAGCCATCTGGGACTGATCTCACTGGAAGAGGGATACGATCTTATAGCTAAAGGGATCAATGAAGCTGTCAAAGCTACGGAGTATATCACTGTAATTCTTGAAAATACAGCCGGGAAAGGAAATACCATAGGCGGAGACTTTGAGGAGTTAAAAGAAATTATAGATAGAGTAGAAGATAAAGATCGTATAGGAGTCTTACTTGATACCTGCCATACATTTGATTATGGGTATGACCTAGCGACCGAAGAGGGGTATAATAAGACATTTAAGGAATTTGAAAAATTAATTGGATTTAAATATCTAAAGGGAATTCACTTAAATGATTCTATGTATGGATTAGCCTGTAAAAAAGACAGACATGAGAGTATTGGAAATGGAACGTTAGGAATGGATTTTTTTAAAAGATTTATGAATGATCCCAGGTTTGATAATATGCCGATTACTCTGGAAACTATTGATCCCTCTATATGGAAAGAGGAGATAGAACTATTATACAGTCTAATAGAAAAATAGAAGAAAAGAGCTTTTGCCCTACGGGCAAAAGCTTTTTTTTTATTTTTCAAAAGTTCCCTTAACTACAGCGACCTTATCTTCTACCATTATCTTTCCTAAAGCCAGTACACCATCTATATCTAAATTTTCATCCAGGATAACCAAATCAGCATCAAACCCCTCCTCTATAAATCCTTTTCCTTTTAATTTAAATATCGTTGCAGGGTTGGAGGTAATAACCTTTATTATATCTTCTAATTTTAAGTTCTCCTCCTCCATCCCTTCCTTTACAGCCTCATACAGAGTTTCACATTTCCCCAATTTAACTCCCTTAAAATTCCCCTCTGCATCATATTCAGGCAGACTCCCCTGCCCGTCAGATGTATAGGTAATTTGAGAGATGTCGATCCCTGCTTCTACACACAATCTAGTGGCTTTTCCACATTTCACCTCTCCATCGGCTAAAAAATCAGGAGTTGTGGAAGTGGTGAAATCCAAGTTCCCGCCTCTCTTACCATATTTTATAGCTGCCTCAAATAGATATGGATTTCTATTCATATGGGTAGGTACAAATTGCTTAATAGGTACTGCTCCTTTGTCGATTGCTCCTAAAAGTAAATCTGTAACCTCCTTACTATCCCCCATATGGACTCCTATGATTCCAGCTTTTCCAGACAGGATTCCTCCCAGCCTTGTATCAGATGCCACTCTCAACAGTTCATCCATAGTCGGATGAGAAGATCTGTGGTCTGCTACTGCTAATTCTCCACAGCCAATTACTTCCTCTATTAGAATAATATCATCTACAACCTTCCCTGTAAGAGTTCTCACAGGTATTTCATAAGATCCTGTGAGTACAAATGCAGATACTCCCTCTTCCTTGAGTCCTTTTGCCTTAGCTATTAAATTTGTCATAGTTCTTGTGGTACCGTCTGTTCCCAGTACACCTATTACTGTAGTCACTCCAGCAGTTGTCATATCTGTCAGCTGGATCTCAGGAGTTCTAGATCTAAAACTTCCCTCTCCTCCGCCTCCGCAGATATGAACATGGGAATCGATAAACCCGGGCACTATTTTTTTTCCTTTTAAATCTATAATAGCAGCCAAACTTTCATCTATATTTATAGAATCCCCTATCTTTGCTATCCTGCTGTCTGCAATTAAGATATCTTTTTTACCGATATACTCCGGACTATACACCTCTGCATTTTTTAATAATTTTATCATCTCTGCCCCCCTTAAAAAAAATGCGACTAAATCCTAAGACTTAATCGCTTTTTAAATTTACATCATTGAACCTAAAGCCAATAGTGCCATAGTCATTACTATAAATGCAATAAACAGCGGCATTACAAATTTTAACCACTTTGCATATGATACTCTTCCTATCGCTAATCCACCCATTACTACTGCTGATGTAGGAGTAAGTAAGTTTAATACCCCTGACGCAGATTGATATCCGGTAACTACTACATTCTTTGCTAAACCTGAAAACTCTCCCAATGGAGCCATGATAGGCATAGATAGTGTTGCTAATCCCGAAGTTGAAGGGATTAAGAATGACATAGGCAGATAGAATAAGTATGAAATGATAGCAAATGCTGTAGATCCTACACCGGTCAATGCCTGCTCTCCCCAATATAATACGGTATTAGTCATTCCGCCAGCATTCATTACTATAGTGATCCCTCTGGAAATTCCTACAATAAGTGCTACTCCCAATAGATCTCTGGCACCATTGACGAATACAGATACGATCTCCTTCTCTTCCATCCCATATACTTTTCCAACTAGTACAGCTGAAACCATGAATAAGACAGTCATCTCTCCAAACCACCAGTCACCAAGGGGAACCATTCCACCTAAGATACTTCCAATTACCGGCAGATTGATAATAAAGTTGTTCATATCTTCAAATACAGTGATATTAAATTTATAGGCCCATGGGATTACTCCTAGTATCATAATAATAAACGTCCCGCCAAATATCCAAAGGATGAATACTCTCTTAGAAGTTAATTCTGGAGTTTCCTGTTCTTCTCCCCCTAAAAAATGTTCTTCATTTTGTTTTTTCAGATCGTATATCAATGATTTTGTCGGATCTTTTTTTACTTTTTCAGCATATCTCATAACATAAAATATAGCAAATCCAAGTAAAACTACCATCATCAGAAGTCTTAATCCAAGCCCGTCTCCAATAGAGATCTCGGCGAATCCAGAAGCGATTCCCGTAGCAAATGGATTCACTGTAGAGCACAGCACACCTGTACCTGCTCCTAACATGATTACTCCTACTGCTGTCAATGCATCATATCCCGCTCCAATAAATACAGGGATCAATAGGGGGTAAAAAGCTATAGTTTCCTCTGCCATCCCAAATGATGTCCCCCCTGCTGCAAATATTGTCATAAGGATAGGTATCATTATCTTTTCCCTGCCCTTTAATTTCTTAATAACCTGTCCAATTCCTGCATCGATAGCACCTGTTTTCATTACTATACCTAAGAATCCACCAATTACTAATACAAACAATGCAATATCCTTAGCTTCATAGAAACCGTTGATAGGTGCATTTATTACTTCCCATAGTGCTTGAGGATTTGACTCCACCACCTTATATGTCCCAGGAACTGGTTGTTTTGTCCCCTCTACATAATCGTATTCTCCTGCTGGAACTATCCATGTAAATACTGCCACTATAGCTATTATACTAAATAATATAGTATAGGCTGTTGGCATTTGAAACTTCTTTTTTGCCATCTTTTCCCCTCCTAATTTTTTACTTTTAATTAAAAAAGCGTTAAATAATCTTACGTTTAGTATAAAATATGTACATTCTAAAGTCAATCTTTTTCTTTGCTTTCCCTTAGAAATTTTAAAATCTTAATTAAAAATAAAACAAATAGCAAATTCAGACCAAATACTGTACAATATAGAATCAAAATAAAGAAAAAAACAGAAGGAGAAAATATGAAAGTAAATATGACAGAGGGAAGTATCTCACGTTCTCTCTTAAAAATGGCCCTCCCGGTTATGGGAACATCTTTTTTACAGATGGCCTATAATTTAATAGATATGATTTGGATAGGAAAGATGGGAAGTGGCGCTGTAGCTGCTATAGGAAGTGCAGGATTTTTTCTCTGGCTTAGTTTTGCATTTATCAGTATCTCCCAGGTAGGGGCTCAAGTTAAAATAGCTCAATCTATTGGCGGAAAAAAACTAAAATTAGCCCAAAGTTATACTGTGAATGCTATCCAATTAAATGTAGTTTTAGCCATTATCTACGGACTTGTTATGATCTTATTCAAAGATTCCCTCATTGGATTTTTTAGATTGGGAGATCTGGCAGTTATCGATATGGCTAAAAAATACTTAGTTATTATAGGTCTTGGAATGGTATTTAACTTTACCAATCCTGTCTTTACAGCAATTTTCACAGGTTATGGAGATACTAAAACACCTTTTTATATGAATGCCATAGGTTTGGTAATCAATATGATCTTAGATCCCATCCTTATATTTGGGATGATGGGGTTCCCTGCTATGGGAGTAAGCGGCGCTGCTATCGCTACTATTATAGCTCAAGGAGCAGTGACACTGTCATTTTTTATCTATATTAAAAGATTCAAAACCCGGGTTTCATTAAAAGGAATATTAGAGTTGCCAAAAATAAAAATTATTCGTGATATTGCTGCCTTGGGAATCCCTGTAGGATTACAGAGTGGTTTATTTACCGGACTCACCATGATAATAGCCAGGATCATAGCTCATTGGGGTCCCATGGCTATAGCTGTTCAAAAAGTAGGCTCTCAGGTAGAGTCCCTGTCTTGGATGACTGCCATAGGTTTCCAGGTAGCTCTTTCTGCCTTTATCGGACAAAACTATGGTGCTGGTCAGCCAAAGAGAATATTAAAGGGGTATAAGATATCTATGATTATTATGGGTGTTGTAGGAATTCTAACAAGTTTTCTTTTCTACTTCGGTGCTGAAAGGATATTTAAGATCTTTATTCAGGAGGAGGAGAGTGTCAAAAATGGAGTTGAATATTTAAAAATTTTATCCTATTCCCAGCTATTTATGTGTATTGAAATTTTGACTGCCGGGGCTTTTAATGGTCTAGGAAAAACCAAACCGCCGTTTTATATCACAACTTTTTTTAATATTATAAGAATCCCCTTGGCATTATTTCTTTCACGAGATGGTTTATTGGGATTAAATGGTGTTTGGTGGGCTATAACCATCACTACTTTATTCAAGGGTACCTTCATGGTAGGATGGTTTATTAGAACAACTAAAAATTGGAGTTTTTTTACTGACAAGAAAAAAATAATAGATAAACAAAAAGCAGATCTTATGAATGTTTAATTCATAGGATCTGCTTTTTAAAATGTTTTTCTATCTGCCTTCAAATACTGGTCTGAATCTTTCAAATACTTCTTTAACAGAGATTATATCTTTTATCTTCCATACATCTTTACCGGCGAAATAAATTCCATTTTCATAATTACCATCATGACCTTCAATTAATTTTTTACTTACACAAAACGAATGATCACATTTTTTTAAACAATTATTGCAAGTAGTCGGCCTTTCTTGTGTTCCTGCGTGTAATCTTTCTACAAATGGACTAATTATAGCGTTGGCAGGTAAGCCTACACATGATTGAATTTGTACTACATCACCTTTTTTAGCATTTACATACATCTCTTTAAACTTTTCATCTACGTCACATTCTGTAGTTGCCACAAATCTAGTTCCCATCTGTACACCTGCTACTCCTAAATCCATCATTCTTTTCGCATCTGCAGGCTCCATTACTCCACCGGCTCCAAATACAGGAATGTCTACTGCTTCTACGATTTCTTTTACTATATCCCAAGAATCTAAGTCTGTTCCCAGATGTCCACCTGCATTTCCACCCTCTACAACAATAGCAGCAGCTCCCAATCTTTGAGATAGTTTAGCAGCCTTTACCGATGATACAATCGGAAATATCGGTACATTTCTCTCTTTTCCTATTTTAAAAACACCCTTAGAGAATCCAGCACCACAGACAATTAAATCAGCCCCTGCATCGATAGATGCATTTACCGCTTCTTCAAAATTACTTACAGCAACCATTAGATTTACTCCAATAACTCCTGCTTTTTCTCCTAAATATTCCTTTGCCTTTTTTATCTCCATCTTTAATTCATCTATTCCAATGGCCGAACCAGCAATCAAGCCTATTCCACCCTCTCTTGCCACAGCTCCTGCCAATCTTGACATTGATACTCTGATAGCCATTCCACCCTGTATAATTGGTACTTCTATTTCTAAATTACCTATTTTCATAATAAATCCTCCTAATAATTGCTTAACATATAATAACACTTGTTATTATATATTGCAATGTTTTCTAAAAATACATTTTAAAATATTTAAATTCTTTATATATCAAGGGGTTTGGGAGTTTTTTTTTACCTGCACTCATCTTTTTTTTCATTCATAGTGTTATTTTAATCTTTAATTAATTTTAAATTATTATTGCCACTAGGAGAGTTATTTATTTCATTCACTTTAAAAGACGTTGTATCGATATATTCTCTTATATGTAAATAATTCACATGAGTATCTCCCTTATAAAAACTT
>JAUXGP010000093.1 GCA_030621995.1 Psychrilyobacter sp. | reverse complement strand
GTAATAGAAAATAATATAAAAGATAAAATAATTTTGATAAAGCCGGATTTTGGTGTAGGCACTGTAGCGGCATATAAAAATTATGCTAAATTAGAGGATAAAAAAGATGCTGACATAGATAAAATTATAGAAGGAATGAAGTCTGGTAATTTAGATGACCTGGAAAATTATCTAGAGAATCATTTGGAACAGGGGTTGTTAGTGGAGGATAAAAATATAATAAATTTTAGAAAAACTTTAAAAAAATTGGAGAAAGATCAGGATATGAAGTTTCATATGTCTGGTAGTGGCAGTTGTTATTATACTTTTGTAAGGAAAGATAATATAGATCGAGTGTATTACAAAATAAAAACAACAATGGAGGGCTGCAAAGTTGAAATATGTAGTTTTCTTTGAATAAACTAAAAAGGAGAGTACTAAAATGAATATTACAGATGTAAGACTGAGAACGGTAAAAAATGAAAATGAATTAAAGTTAAAAGCTTATGCAGACATCACATTGGATGGCAGCTTTGTTATTCACGGGTTAAAGGTTATCGATGGTCAAAAAGGGATGTTTGTGGCTATGCCATCTAGAAAGATGCCCAATGGTGAATTTAAGGATATAGCTCATCCTATCACACCGGATTTAAGAAGAATTTTAACAGAAATTGTTATAAAAAAATACAACGAAACTATAGAAGAGATAAAACATACAGAGGAAGCAAAAGCTGTAGAGGAATAAAAAAGTATAGAAAAATAGAACTAAAAATGCCGATAAATCTCGGCATTTTTTTTGTTCTAATTTAATCTAAGAAAAAGAATTTAGATTATCTAATCTGTCCATCTCCTCTAATTATATATTTAACAGAAGTCAGTTCTTTGATACCCATAGGTCCCCTTGCATGGAGTTTTTGAGTACTGATACCGATCTCTCCTCCAAATCCAAAAGCTCCTCCATCGGTAAACCTGGTGGAAGCATTGATATAAACTGCAGCAGAATCCACTTCCCTTAAAAATTTCTGAGTATTTTTATAGTTTTCACTGATTATTGCTTCTGAATGTTTTGTAGAGTAGGTATCTATATGTTCTATGGCTTCATCTATGGAATCTACAGTTTTGATAGATAAGATAAGATCTAAATATTCGGTGCTCCAGTCACTATCAGTTGTAGGGATGGCATTGGCCAGATATTTTATAGATCTTTCATCGGCTCGAATCTCAACTCCTAATTCACCTAATTTTTCCCCCAGGCTGGGCAGGAGTTTAGAGATGCTGTCACTATGAACCAGGAGAGTTTCCATGGCATTGCACACTCCCGGTCTGGAAGTTTTGGCATTGATAATAATATCTATAGCCATCTTTAAATCTGCATTGGAGTCAACATAGGTATGACACAGGCCTGCACCTGTTTCTATCACAGGAACACTTGCCTTAGCAAGGATGGTTTGCTTTAATCCCTTACCACCACGAGGAATAATAACATCTATAAAATTATTCATGGTAATCAATTCATCTACACAATTTCTATCGGTACTTTCAATCAATTGAACAGCACCTTCAGGTAAGCCGAATTTTTGACCTGCACGGGTAATAACCTTAGCTAAGGCCATATTTGAACAAAGAGCATCTGATCCTCCCCTTAAGATGATGGAGTTCCCAGACTTTAAACTGAGGACGGCTGCATCTACAGTGACATTTGGACGGGATTCAAATATCATCCCGATAACTCCCAAGGGAACACGGATCTGTGATATTTCCATTCCATTTTCATGCCTGAATCCACTCAGAGTTTCACCAATGGGATCGTTTAAACCTATGACTGTTCTAATCCCCTGAGCCATCCCACAAATTCTTTCTTCAGTCAGAGTCAGCCTGTCGATAAAAGCAGGCGTAAGTCCCTTTTCTCTGCCTTTAATCAGGTCTTTTTCATTTTCTGACCTTATAAATTCCACATTGTTTAGAAGTTCCCTGGCCATCTCTTCTAATATATTATTTTTAGTAGTAGTATCCATTTGGAGTAGTTCTCTGGAAGCTTTTTTAGCTGTGATACCCATATTATTCATATATTCCTTCATATTTTATACCTCCTTAAAAAATAAACATATTATCCATATGTATAACTTCATCATAATCTTTCTGTCCTAAAATATTGTTGATGTCAGAGGAATTTTTCCCCTTGATCAGATCTACCTCTATCTGACTGTAGTTAGAGATCCCAACGGCAATCTCATTTTGATTACTGTCACAGACAGAGACAACTTCTCCCCTATGGAAATCTCCTTCACACTCAATGATTCCAATAGAAAGAAGGCTGTTATGATTTCTCAGAGCAGCTATAGCTCCATCATCTATGATTATTTTCCCTGTTTTAGTGGTTCCATAGGTGATCCAGTGTTTACGAGCTTTTAATTTCACCTTAGTCTCTAAAAACAATGTTCCGATCTCCTGACCATCCATGATATCTCCTATAATTGCAGGATTAAATCCTTTGGCGATGATCATAGGGATTCCAGCCGAAGTTACTATCTCACCTGCATTTATCTTGGTAGCCATGCCGCCGGTTCCGAATTTACTTCCAGCTCCGGTAGCTATAGTTTTGATATGATCATCGATCTTCTTAACTGTATTTATAAGAGTAGCTTTGGGATCGATCTTGGGGTTACCTGTATATAAGCCGTCTATATCGGATAGGATAAGCAATAGATCTGCGTCTATCAAGGTAGAGACAAAGGCTGAAAGAGTATCGTTATCTCCTACTTTTATCTCTTCTACAGCTACTGAATCATTTTCATTTATGACTGGGATTATCCCCATGGAAATCAGTCTCAGACAGGAATTTCTAGCATTTAAATATCTTCCACGATTGGAGATATCCCCCTTGGTCAAAAGCAGCTGTCCGATTTGTTTTCCATATTCAGAGAATAATTTTTGATATAGATGGATAAGAGCTACCTGTCCTACAGATGCAACAGCTTGTTTATCCGGCAGTGTTTTAGGTCTTTCACTTAAACCTAAACTCCCCATCCCGGCTCCAATAGCTCCCGAGGTAACCAATATAACTTCATATCCTTTGTTGTGAAGGTTAGCCAATTCACGGACTAATTTATCTATCCTGGATAGATTCAGTAATCCATTTTCAAATGTAAGGGTAGAGGTCCCTACCTTTACAACCAATCGTTTTGTGTCTTTTAAATAATCTTTTCGAGTCATAAAATCCCACCTTCTAAATTATAATTTTCTTTAAATTATACCATAGTTTTGGGTATTCGTTAAAAGGTCAAAAATATAGACTTTACTATAAAATTAATATTTAATATTAATTACTTCTGGTTCTTTCCTTGATTTGTCAAGGGATAGATTGGTTTTGTTTTGCAACTTTTGAGTTTGATTTTACACTGGGAATAGAATTGCGAAGTAAAAAAACATATGCTATACTCAAAGTACAGACTAAAGTTAATTGGATGGAGGAAAGATATGAAAAAAATATTATTAATATTTATAGCTGTGGCCTCTATTACTTTCAGTTCACAGATGTATGGTGATATATCCGATGAACATTGGGCATATAGAGCTATTGAAAATCTATATAGAAATGGAATTCTGCCTAAAGATTCCACAAGTTTTGACGGGGATAAAAAGATCAATAAATATGATCTGATTTACTATCTGTCTAAAACTCTGAATAGGATAGATGAAACTAAAGCCAGCCAGTCAGATCTATTGATATTAGAGCATTTGGTCTATGATTTTTCCAATGAATTAAATAAGATGGGATTCAATACAGATCTGTATATAAAAAAGATAAAAGCCAATGAAGATAATATAGAGATCTTAAAAAAAAGAGTTAGAAGCAATGAGCTTGAGATTGAAAAATTAAAGTTGGAATTGGAAAAGATGAAATAATTAATATTTTGTTTATTTAAAATTAAATAATTACAGGAGGATAAAAGATGAAAAAATTATCATTTGATTTTTCTAATAATGACCAGTTTTTTGGTGGTCATGAATTAGAATTCATGAATACTCATGTTGAGATGGCAGAAAAAGCATTGATGGAAGGTACAGGAGCAGGAAACGACTTCTTAGGATGGGTAAGTTTACCGGACGATTATGATAAGGCTGAATTTGAAAAAATAAAGGAAGCTGCTGAAAGGATAAAGAAACAATCAGAGGTTTTAATTGTAGTTGGAATAGGGGGATCTTATTTAGGAGCTAAATCTGCAATAGAATTTTTGACACATACATTTTATAATGAGCTGCCTAAGGAAAAAAGAGATACTCCGGAAATCTATTTTGCAGGGACAAATATTTCAGGAACTTATCTAAAGCACTTAATAGAACTGATAGGAGATAGAGATTTCTCAGTAAATGTAATCTCAAAATCAGGTACAACTACTGAACCGGCAATAGCTTTTAGAGTATTAAAGAAGCTGCTTATAGAGAAATACGGTAAAGATGGAGCCAAAGACAGGATCTATGCTACAACAGATGCAGAAAAAGGAGCACTGAAGAAATTAGCTATAGGAGAAGGATACGAAACTTTCGTAGTCCCTGACAATGTAGGAGGAAGATTTTCTGTATTGACGGCAGTAGGATTACTCCCTATCGCAGCAGCCGGAATAGATATAGATGCATTGATGACAGGAGCAGCAGATGCTATGACAGATTATAAGAAACCATACGCTGAGAACGACTGTTATAAATATGCAGCAGTAAGAAATATATTACATAGAAAAGGTAAAGATATAGAATTACTTATTAACTACGAACCTAGATTACACTATATTGCAGAATGGTGGAAGCAGTTATATGGTGAGTCTGAAGGTAAAGACAACAAGGGATTATACCCTGCATCAGCAGATTTTACAGCTGATTTACATTCATTGGGACAATATATCCAGGATGGAAAGAGACATCTTTTTGAAACTCTTATCAATATAGAAACTCCTGAACTGGATATGGTCATAGAAGAAGATGACTTAAATTTAGACGGGTTAAACTATTTGGCAGGAAAGACTATGGATTATGTAAACAAGATGGCAGCAGAGGGAACCAGGTTAGCTCATAAGGATGGGAATGTACCGAACTTAATAATCAACTTACCGGAAGCTACCCCTTATCACTTGGGATATATGTACTATTTCTTTGAGAAAGCCTGTGCAATAAGCGGATACCTTTTAGGAGTAAATCCGTTTGATCAGCCGGGAGTAGAAGCATATAAGAGTAATATGTTTGCACTACTGGAAAAACCAGGATTTGAAAAGGAAACTGAAGAGATTAAGAAGAGATTGAAGTAAAATTTTTAGACCACAGAGATTTATCTGTGGTCTATTTTTATAGGGTTATTATATTGTACATAGACAGTAATAAAAAGAAATTATTTATTTTTTTATTATTTTTTTTTACTCTTCACATTAACTTCACAGAAGGAGGTTATTATACCTATGTAAAGAAAAAACAAAACGAAATCAGGGAGTGATTAAAATGAAAAAGAAAATAATAATAGGTCTATTAATGGTATCAGCACTATCTTTTGGAGCTGCAAACAATAACTCAGGAAATATGAATAATAATACGAGCAATAATGGTCAAAGAGGAACATACCGTACTCAAATGATGAGCAACTTAACAGAGGATCAACAGACAGAATTAACTAAGGTGATGCAAGACAGAAGGGAAGATAACTATAAAAAAAGTCTGGATATGAGATCTAAACAATTGGAATTGGAAAAATTATTAGCTCAAGATAAGGTAAACTGGAAAAGTGTAGAAAGAGTAAATAAACAAATATCTGATATGAAAGCTGAGCAAAGATTAGATGGGATGAAATTTAGAAGTAATATGGAAGACAAGTACGGAATATCTATGGGGCATAAAGGTATGGCAAGTATGGGTGGAAAGCATACGAATGGAAATAAAATGAACGGCGGACATATGGGAAACAGAACGAATAACAGTAACCATATGAATGGTGGAAACGGAAACAGAAACAACTAAAATTTAATAGACAAAAAATAGGAGCTCCCAGGGGCTCCTATTTCATATAACCAAAATAGAGGATACCTGCCAACCCTATGAACTATTTCAAATAAAAAAACAGGTTTTTCACCTGTTTTTTTTATCCCATTAATTTCCTTAAATATCTGAAAAAATCTTTCTTATGCTCTTCAGATGTGATGCAGACATTGGAAAACATCTCCATAATCTCTTGGTTGGTGCTGTTGAGAGCTGATTTTACAGCCAGGGATTGGTTTAATATATCACCGCAATATTCTCCGTTTAGGAGCATTTTTTTCATCCCTTTTATCTGACCCTCAATCTTATTTAACCTTGTGATAATGTTTTTTCTAGCTTCGATTATCTCCTCATCATTTAACTTTGATATGGTACAGACTAGATCTAGATCCAGCTGCCAAGATTTTAATCCACCCTTCATCTCATAGATATTTTCAAACCCTAATTCAGCCATCTCAAGGCAGGCGTCCTTACTTATATGCCCGGTAGCGCAATAAATAAGATATGTTGTTTTTTTATCTAGTTTTTTGATCTCTCTTTTAAAGATACGAGGTTTTTCGTAGTCTATTAAGATAGCACCATCTAACCGTCCTTCGTATAAGAATTCTTTTTCAGTCCGTACATCGATGAT
>JAUXGP010000139.1 GCA_030621995.1 Psychrilyobacter sp. | reverse complement strand
CTGTTAAAGCCGTTAATAGGTCTGATTTTAAAGACAGACAATAAAATATTTGGAAAAGCCTAATTAGTAATTGCTGATTACTGGTTATTAATTATATTGATGAGGTGAGAGATTTGCAATTTATAGTAACAGAGGGAATGGGATGGTTAGAAGTCGTAACTGGAAGTATGTTTTCAGGAAAGAGTGAGGAACTTATAAAAAGATTGAGAAGATCGAAATATGCACGTCAAAAAGTAGTAGCTTTTAAACATGCCAGTGATGTGAGATATGATTATGCGAAATTAGCTTCTCATAATTTATCTTTTATAGAGGGTGTACCTGCAGGCAGTGTAGAAGAGATGAAAAAAATATTCTTTGAAAAATATAGTGATGCACAGGTAATTGGAATAGATGAAGTGCAGTTTTTTGGCAGTACAGTTGTGAAATTTTGTGAAGATCTGGCTGACATGGGAAAGAGAGTAATTGTAGCAGGTTTGGACAAAGATTTTAAGGGAGAACCTTTTAAACCTATGGATGAACTTTTGGCCAGGGCTGAATATGTAGACAAATTTCAGGCTATTTGTGCTGTGTGTGGAAATCCTGCTACAGTATCACAGAGGTTGATAGATGGGGAACCTGCATACTACGATGATCCTATTGTATTGGTAGGAGCTACAGAATCATATGAGCCTAGGTGTAGAAAGTGTCATAGAATAAAATATAGAGATGAAAGTATGGGGAACATTTATTTTATAGTAGGAACTGACACTGAGATCGGGAAAACTCATGTTACTCTGAAATTAATAGAGGAAGATCTTAAAAATAAAAAAAATGTTATGGCATTGAAGCCCATAGAAACAGGGTTAGAAATTTTTGGTGAAAATTTAGAAGGGTCGGATACCAAAAAATATGCCGATCTTTTAAATAAAGGTGTAGAAGAAATAAATACATATTTCTTTAAAAAGCCAATGTCTCCCCATATTGCAGCAGACCTGGACGGAAAACAAATATTCATCAATGAGATAAAGAAAAGGATAGATGAAGAGATTAAAACCCATGAAATTTTATATGTTGAGGGTGCCGGAGGTTTATTGGTTCCATATAAGAACAGATATACATATTTAGATCTTTTGGTAGATTACAGGAAAAAATCAGAGGTTATAGTAGTGGCCAATAACTCTTTGGGGACAATCAACCATACCTTGCTGACAATAGAAACATTGAAAAGAAATGACATTATGATAAAGGGAATTATCTTTAATAATAAAGACAATAATATCGATGAAATTTTATTGGAGGATAACGTGAAAACCATCGAGAAATTGAGTGGTATAAGGGTGTTAAAAAACATGAGTTATGATGGAGGCACAGGTGAATTTTAGAAGTTTAGAAAAAACAACAAAATTTGGATATTTATTTTATATCTCATACAGGGGAACGAAATTTCATTCTTTTGATGAAAATAAAGATGAAAATTCCACAAAGAAAACTGTCAAAGGTGAATTTATAAAGATATTGGAAGAATTAGGAGTGACCTGGGCTAAGGGTGTTCAGCAAGGCGGAAGGACCGACGGGCAGGTAAACGCCAGAGAAAATATACTGTATATAAATTCAAACAATAAGATAGATAAAATAAAATTAAAAGAAAAGTTTAATGAAAAAATAAATGAGATGAAGATCATAAAGATAGAAAAAACACTGCCTAACTTAGCTCTGCCTGAGATGATGGCTGGCAGGATCTACAGATATAGCTACCCGTCAGAGAAGATAAGGTCTGCTGAGGAAGAGATATTAAAAAGATGTGATGAACTTACAGGAACGTACGATGTAAGTGAATTCACCGATAGAAAAGGGCAGAAATTACAGGAAAAAATAAGAAGGGTGGAAATATCATATGACAATGGTGCCTTGGTATTTTCAGGGAATTCATTTATGCCGAAACAAGTGAGAATCATGTCTGGCTATATATTAACCGGGGAGAAAAAAATCCTGCCGGGAAAATATCTGACTTTGGAAAAGATGATCTTATCCAAGGAGTTGGAGGAGATAATCATAGAAGATATTTTTGATGTTTCTGAGGAGAATGTTCTAAGAGTTGAAAAAATAAAAGACGTGTATATTTTCTATGTGCCTAAGAATAAAAAAGGCGAGGTTATCGGAAAGAATGCCGGGAACATCAAGAGTTTAAGGGAAAAATATGGAAAGATAATTATAAAGACAATCTAGACCTCTTTTAACTCCTTCCTTGTTGTCGGTTTTTCACGATTACTAAAATCAAGTGTAATTAAACTTGATTTGTAGATGTGAACTCTAAAACTATAAGAAGGAGGAGTAAGATTGATTATGATTAATAGAGTAAAGCAAGTTATAAACTATATTTTTAATAAACCTAAAATAGAAGAGATAGAAAAAATAAAATTGCTGTTAACCAAGAAAGAATACAAGATTTTTATGAATATGGATAACTATGATAAGGTGCATAGTCTGGATGTTTATCAAATGGTAAAGGCAGATGACCTGCTGAATAAAAATGAAAAATATCTGAAATTAGCCCTCCTGCACGATTGCGGGAAGGAGACAATAGGTTTGCTGACAAGGATGAAAAAAGTATTAGTAGGAGATAAACTATTGGACAGGCATCCTAGGATAGGATATAAAAAATTAAAAGAGTTAGATTTGGAGTTGGCCGATTTAATTTTAAACCACCACGGGATGGATGTAGATAAAAAGTTAAAAAGATTTCAGGAGATAGATGATAAGAGTTAACCCTCTCCTCCTAGTTTCTCCCTGAATAGGGCGAAACAAAGTTAGGGTAAGCTTGTTAGGAGATAAAACTTCTTTCTCCCGATTGACGAGTACGAAAAAATTATATTTAGTAAATATGATTTTTACGATGTCAAGGGAGAGAGTGGCGGCAGTCGAGAGAGGGTAAGGTTGAGAGAGGGTAATAATAAATAAAGGAGAAAAAATTATGATTGATATAGAAAAATATCTGCTGTCAGTAGAGAAACCGGTACAATATATGGGGAACGAGGTAAACAGTGTCCATAAGAAAGATTATAAAGTAAATATGTGTTTATTTTTCCCTGATATCTATGAGGTAGGGATGTCTAACCTGGGGATAAGAATATTATACGATATATTGAATAAAGTCGATGGATTTTCATTGGAAAGAGGATTTTCTCCTCAAGAGGATATGGAAGCTGTCATGAGAGAAAATAATATACCGATGTTTTCATTGGAGAGCAAGACTCCTCTAAAGGAATTTGATATGGTAGGATTTTCTCTTTCATATGAGATGAGTTATACCAATGTATTGAATGCACTGGATTTGGCAGGGATACCGTTTAGAGCAGAAGAAAGAGGAGAAGAGTACCCGCTTATTATGGCAGGGGGAACCTGTACAGTTAATCCAGCTCCTATGAGTAGATTTGTAGATTATTTTGTAATAGGCGATGGAGAAGATTCTATGCCTGAAATAGCCAGGATTTTCATTGAGAATAGTGATAAAACTAAGGCAGAAAAATTAGAATTGATAAAAGATGTGGATGGGGTATATATCCCTAAACTGCATAGGGGTAAAAAAATAAAAAAAGCTATAGTTAAAAATTTGGATGATACAGAATTTTATGAAAATCAAATTGTGCCTTTTGTGAAAATAGTGCATGACAGGGTGTCGGTAGAGATTCAAAGAGGTTGTACCAGAGGGTGCAGGTTCTGTCAGGCTGGCTATACCTATAGACCTGTAAGGGAGAGAACTTTAGAGAAAAATATGGCCCTTATAGAGAAAACACTTAGATCTACCGGGTATAATGAAGTTTCATTATCTTCATTGTCAAGTAGTGACTACAGTGAGATTGGACCTTTACTATCAAATTTACAGAAGAAACATGGTGACAATAATTTGAGTATAGGGCTTCCCTCTCTGAGGATGAATCCGTTTTCTGTAGAAGTAGCGGAGCAGATCCAAAGTGGTAAAAAAACAGGATTTACCTTTGCACCAGAAGCAGGAACCCAGAGGATGAGAGACATAATAAACAAAGGTGTAACGGAGGAAGACATTTTAGAAACAGCCGTTTCAGCCGTAAAAGCCGGATGGGGATCACTGAAATTTTATTTTATGATAGGACTGCCTTTTGAAACAGACGAAGACCTGAAGGGAATACATGAGTTGGTAATGAAAGTAGTAAAAGCATGTAAACCATTTACAAAAAAATTAAATATAACAGTCAGTATATCTAACTTTGTACCAAAGCCTCATACTCCATTCCAATGGGCTGAGCAAATGAACATAGCTGAGATGGAGAGAAAACATCAACTCCTAAAAGATGTTTTTTATAGAGCAAGACACACGACTCTAAAGATGCATTTCAGGGAAAAATCATATTTAGAGGGATTCCTGTCTCGTGGGGACGAAAAAATAAGTGACCTGTTGGAGATTGTATGGAAAAAAGGTGCCAGATTGGAAGATCATGGCAGAAACTTCCAATTTTCCAGGTGGAAGGAAGCTATAGAGGAGTTAAACTTAGATGAGAAAGATTACCTGGGGGAAAAATCAACTGATGCAGAACTGCCGTGGCATATGGTGGATATAGGTGTATCGGATAAATTCTATGTGGATGAACTGAATAAAGCTAAAGAGATAGCGCTTACTCCAGACTGCAGAGCAAACTGTATAGGCTGCGGAATGAAGGGAAGAATCAAAGAGTGCGGAGAGCTGATCTCCGACAATTTAAAAGGAAAATAATATAAAAACTCCTGAGGGAACAAAAACTATTATGGTTGGTGTTTGCTTGGGAGTTTTTTTTTAATTATTAAAAATAAAAAAAAGGAAAAAATATTATTTCGAATAAAAGGTTAGTGAGAGTGGTTAAATTTATTTAACCGATGAAAAAAAGGGGGGGAGTAATTTGAGAAAAATGCAAGTAGAGATTGACGGAGATGCAGTAAAAATAAATGATGTTCTAATTTTTGGTGTACACGATCTTGAGATTGGGGATGACTATATGTTGATAAAAAAAGACAGTGAAAATTTAATTCATTTTATCGATCATGAGAAAGAGGTCAATCCTTATTTTACTGTAATAAGGATAAAAGATGGGGCAAGACTGGCTCATAACTATAAATATTGTAATTTCAAACCAACAGAAATAATGGAAGGATATCATAATAAAACTTTATAAATATTTTTTTAAATATATATAGGGTCTATCCCAAATTACGTGTAAATTATATTCTTAGCTGATAGAG
>JAUXGP010000095.1 GCA_030621995.1 Psychrilyobacter sp. | reverse complement strand
GTGACCCAAGATATCCTCAATATGCTGGCCAAATTAAACTTTATAGTGGAGATAGTAACATCTAGTGATGAAAGAAAATATAAACTCTCTAAAAATATAGAGATTCTCTCCATTGGATATATTATCTCCCAGATCAACGAGGTGGGATATAGTCAGGAGGTAGGAGAGGAATCCAAGGGAATTTTAGAAAAAATAGATAAGGCCAGGGAGAATTTTCAATATGACCTATTATTAAAAAACATAGAAATCTAGGAAGCTGAACCGCAAATAAACGCGAAAACAACTCTTCTCTTTTTATCGGTTTCAAATCTTTTGTTATTTTATAAATAAAAACCAAAAAACCACACCCTTGGCACTGCTGGCCTGAGTGTGGTTTTTTACCCATGTAATATAGAAGGTGTTTTTAGGAGGGTAATGTTATTTTATTCGTTTCTCAGTGCATCTATAGGGTTTAACATGGAAGCCTGTTTGGCCGGGTAAACCCCGAAGATAAGCCCTATAAAAGTTGAGATGACCACCGATACTCCTACTATAGTAGGAGATATGACCGGCGGTATATTCACAAAGTAACCTATGATGTAGGAGAGCAGGTATCCCACAAGGATTCCTATCCCCCCTCCAATCAATGACAGGAGAATAGATTCTGTTAAAAATTGAAATAAAATATCCTTATTTTTAGCTCCTATGGCCTTTCTGATCCCTATCTCTTTTATCCTTTCGGTTACACTGACAAGCATGATATTCATGACTCCGATCCCGCCTACAAACAGAGATATTCCAGCTATAAAAATAATAAATATATTCAGTGTTTCCAGGATACTCTTTAATTCACTTCCCCTGGGGATCATCTCCTCATACCCGTATATATCAGAATGATTCCTAATCTCTAATTGTTTAATGACATCTATTAGAATTTGTTTTCCCTTAACAGGGTCTTCCGGCATGACTACAATAGTTTCATAGTCTTTACTTCCTTTTATCCGCTCCATCTGAGACAGGGGGATCCTGGTAAAGGTAGGCATCATTGTCGACAGCCCGATCTCATTCATGGCAGAGTCTGGATGCTGAAAAACTCCTACTACGGTAAATTCTCTTACGATTTTTAGGAGTTTAAACTCTAAGCTTATTTTTTTCCCCAATGGAGAGTCGTTTCCGAATAATTTTTTAGCTGTGATATGATCCACCACTATAACAGGGGCACTCTCTTCATATTCCACACTTAAGATGGGTCTGCCATCTACATAATGAACCTTATCTATTTTCTCAAACTCCGGGGTGGTAGAGTCGACCAAGGCCATCCTTTTAATATCTTTCCCCAATGTATTTTTAATAGCAATTCTCTCACGAACACTGGGTGTTATAGCCAGTATCCCGTCTACATTATTCTGTATATATTCAATATCGTCCTTTTCCAGGGAATAGATACTTTTAAATTCATCGGCTTCCTTATCTATACTTATCTCATATACACCAAATCCACTGTTAGCCAGATTACCGGCTATTTTTTCCTCTCCCCCCTTACCTATGGCAGACATGGCTATTACTGAAGAAATCCCAATAATTATTCCCAGCATAGTTAGGAGGGATCTCATCTTATTACTGATTAAAGATTGTATGGAACTCTTAAATATCTCTATAAAATTCATGGTCAATTACCTCGTTTTTTATTAATTTTCCATCATGGAATCGAATAATTCTCTTACAATTCTGACCTACATTATCTTCATGGGTGACCATGATTATAGTAGCTCCCTCTCTATTAAGTTTTTTAAAGATCTCTATGATCTCTGCTTCAGATGTGGAATCCAAATTTCCTGTAGGTTCATCGGCCATAATAATTTCTGGATTCACCACCAGGGCTCTGGCTATGGCGACTCTTTGACGCTGCCCACCGGAGAGTTCATTGGGTTTATGATAGGCCCTGTTATCCAGCCCGACACTTTTTAAGGATTCCAAGGCTCTTTTTTTTCTGTCCCTCGCGTGGACGCCACTGTAAACCAGAGGCAGGGCTACATTTTCCCAGGCTTTTAATTTGGGTAAAAGGTTGAAAGACTGAAATACAAAACCTATCTTTCTGTTTCTGACCTCTGCCAGCTGGTTATCATTTAAATTTGAAGTATCTATTCCATCTAATTCATAAATTCCAGATGTAGGAGTATCCAGACAGCCCAGAATATTCATCATGGTGGACTTGCCGCTCCCGCTATGTCCCATGATAGCTACAAATTCACCACTTTTTATAGTGTATGAAATATTATTTAATGCTTTTAGGATGATATCACCGGTTGTATATACTTTATCTAATTGGGCTATTTCTATAACTGTCTCTCGATCCCTGTAGTTTATATGACCGGTCATTAATTTTCCCCCTTTCCTTTTCCCTGACCATTCCCTGTTTTAACTTCCTGGTTTTCTTCCAGAGCAATATAAGGATTTTTTAGGATAGACATCCCTTCAGGCAGGTTATCTATTATAACCATGCTGCTGTTACTTTCTTTTACCTCAACATAATTTTTTCTTATTTTTTTCTCTGCATTCAAAATAAATACATAGTAACCCTTCTCATCTTCCAAGATGGAAGCTCTCGGAATAGATACAATATCATCTATGGAATTTACAATGATATCCACCGACGAATTAAACCCGGGCCGGAGTTCCCTGGGTAAATTCTCTATAGTAATTTCTACTTCTACATAGGCTTCTGTTTCATTTGCAGTGGAACTGCTGCTGCTGCTGGAAGAGTTTGATACTGTAGCAGAGGAAAGGGTAGAGATCTTACTCACAACTCCGTAAAACTCCTCATTATAGGCATCTGGTCTGATCCTTACATTCTGACCTAACAATATACCATGAATACTGTATTCCGGCACATTGGCAACGACAATAAGGTCCGACAGGTCGGCTACTTCAAATAGTTCTACCTCGGTATTGACCCTGTAGTTGGCTTCTGCAATCATAGATATGATTGTCCCGTCAAATGGACTCTTAATTTTATCCAGCATCTTAGACAGCTCCTCCTGGAGGCCCTCTATATTTAGTTTAGATTTTCTTATATCAAATTCTATATCCTCTATCTCTACCTGGGAAGACCCTCCCACTTGAAACATGGACATGGCATTTTTTAGATTTCTTTCTAATTTTTTGAGGTTTATTTCCTCTTTTTTTAAATTTCTAATAACGGTATTTTTATCCTCTGGATCAAAGGTCATAATAACTTCACCTTTTTTTACATAATCTCCTGCACTGTAAAAAACTTCATCTACCTTAAGAGATCTGTCGGCATAGACTAACTTTGTATCCCTTGCCTGTACCACCCCGTCAGCTTCTACTATCTTTTCAAATGTAGATTTTTTTACACTAAACACTTGATATTCTTTGGATACGTCTTTATTTTGAGTGGTTCCATAATAGGCAAATCCACCTCCTATTACCACCAGAGCTGTCAGACCAACAATAATTTTTTTCATCTTACCTCCTGTATTGCATCTCATATATAAATGCAGTCAATTCATTTTCTTTTTTCTCCAGTTCAATGGAATTTATAACATAATCTTCATATTTTTCTATATAATTTATATAGGTTTCATTCCCCTGCTCATAGTTTAATTTATATATTTTATATGTCATCTCATCTACTTCCTCTTGGAGTTTTAGATTTGCAATCTCCTTCACAAGGAAGTTATAACGATTAAAATACTCATTTTTTTGATTTTCCAGACTTTTTTCCAATCTTTGCTTCTCCATTTCCAGCCGTTCTTTCTCCACCTCATAGGTTGCTGTGGTATTATCATACTCAAATAAAGTTTTATCGATGCTGAGTCTCACCAGCCAGCCGTCGTTTTTTACATCATAAAAAGTCCCTGCATTGAGATCCGGCCACTTGGTGTCATAGGTTGAGTATTTTTTATTCTCCTCTACTTTATCCATAGCCAGGTCTATATTTTCCAATGATCTGTCACCAATATTATCGATATCATCAGCATATAATTTTTCTAATTTTGTATATTTTATTTCAGAATAAACCTTTAAATTAAACACTGTTTCAAAAGTTTTTTCTATTTGAACCAAATCAAGCTTTAATTGATCTATATCATTGTTCAGGTTTTTTAAACGCATTTTTGAATATTGATAGTCCAGTCTGGAAGATTGTCCTGTATTAAATCCCTTTTCCAGTTTAACTGCATCGGCTTCTAAACTGGGCAATAATCCTTTTTTTAATTTTAATTCCAATCTTGTATCCATAAGAGTTTTATATGTATCTATCAGTGACAGAGTCTCCCCTTCCATTCGTCCATCTTCAAAATTTAATCTGGTCACCTCATCGATGGTGAATAAACTCCTATTATACTTCCTGTCCCCATATAATATATCCTTTAAGTTTTTCTCTACTCCAAATAACTGTTTGTTTTCGCCGTTATACTCTTCATCATACTCACCCTCATATTTTAAAAAATCATAGGTGGCAGATACCAGTCCGCTGGTCCTCTCTCCATTCATATCATCGGTAAATTTACCGCTTCCCTTTAGATCGATTCCGTCTCTGTCTATCCTCTCTATTTTTTTATTATCTATGGACAGTTGTTTTTGTTCTAAAGCACGATATTTCGTAGAATATCCATTTTGTTCCAGCTGTACAATAAGTTGATCCAAGGTTGCCCCATAGGATTGGGAGCATATAAGTAATGCTCCTACAAACAGGCCTAATTTTTTCAAAATGTTACCCCCCTTTTTATAAAATTTAATAAAAATACCTACTAAATTTAGTAGGTATCTTTGTTACTATTATAAATATACGACATCTTTGTGAAAATCCTGTGAAGATACATTGTAATATTAAATTAGTTGTATATTTTTAGCTGTTTCAGCTGATTTTTGCTAAAATTCACTGATATAGTCTGTAATAAATTTCATATCTTTTTCTTTTTATATTTCTTCTGCAAATATACTGTCCACTATCTTTAGTCCGTCTATAGCAGCACTGGTGATTCCACCGGCATATCCTGCTCCCTCACCGATTGGATATAATCCCTTTGTACTGACAGATTCTCCTGCTTCATTTCTGGTAATCTTAACTGGAGCAGAAGTACGTGTCTCAGGCCCGATTAGGAGTGCTTCATTGGATATAAAGTTGGGCATCTTCTTCCATTGATGGAAAGCTAACTTCATATTTTTCTTTATAACATCCGGGAAAAATTCATTTAAATTGTGTGATTTCATCCTCATGGGATAGCTGCTCTTAGGCAGTGAAGTAGATTTTTTATCTTTTACAAAGTCCACAACTCTCTGTGATACTCCTCCATAATTCCCCACAGCAGTATATGCATCTCTCTCTAATTTTTCTTGATATTCCATCCCGCTGAACAGGTGATCACCAAATTCATTGGCTTTTATCCCTACAGCAATGGCAGAGTTACTGAACTCACCACCCCTTTTAGAATAGCTCATCCCATTGACTAAACTTGTATTTTTTTCAGAGGCAGCGTTGACTATAACTCCTCCGGGACACATACAGAATGAAAATACTCCTCTGCTCTCTGCCTTGTTGTTATATGTCATACTGTATGTAGCAGCCTCCAGATTTTCATGGTCAGCAAACTTTCCATACTGCATCTTGTCTATGGCTGCCCTGGGATGTTCGATCCTCGTTCCCATGGCAAAGGGTTTATTCTCCATAAATACACCATTTTTATGCAGCATCCTATAAGTGTCCCTTGCACTATGACCAATGGCTAGAACCAGATGTTCTATCTCTACCTTATCTTTTTTACCATGAGATACTGTATCTACACTATATACTTTATTATCCTTTATAATTATATTTTCTACCAGGGTATCAAAATAAAACCTTCCTCCCATCTGTATTATCTTAGATCTCAGATTTTTAGTGACAAGTTTTAGGATATCGGTGCCTATATGGGGTTTATAATCCCACATAATTTCTTTCTGGGCTCCTAATTCTACCAAGGTTTCAAATACATGGGTAATATACTCACTCTTTACACGGGTATTGAGTTTACCGTCGGAATAAGTCCCAGCTCCTCCCTCGCCAAACTGAATGTTGGAATTGATATCCAGCTCATCATTAGTGTAGAAGTTCTCGATGGATGTATCTCTTTCATCTACTTTTTTCCCACGTTCAAATATAACAGGCTTATACCCGTATTCACATAATCGGAGTGCTGCAAAGAGTCCCGCAGGCCCGCTGCCTATCACTCCTACAGTTCCACCTAAATTTTTAGATTTTTTTGGTTTTATTGAAAGGGCCTTGGGTTTAGTCAGCCATTTATGTCCCTCTAAGTTGATATCTTTCTTCAGGGTTAACTCCAAGTTATATAAGAATTTGATCTGAGTTTTTTTTCTCGAATCAATGGAACATTTTATATACTCTATATGGACAACATTGGATAAGTCTATCCCCTTCTTGATCAATTCATTTTTTATAGCACGGTCTTGATCCTTCTCTATGGGTATCATTATATTATTTATTACAGCTTTCATCTCTCACCTCTTAATTTTT
>JAUXGP010000200.1 GCA_030621995.1 Psychrilyobacter sp. | reverse complement strand
TACTATTGACACAACTTCCCCCTTATACAGTTTAAAATTTATATCTTTCAAAGTTTTGTTTTCCCCATATGAAAAATTTAAATTTGAACTTTCCATCACTATATCTGTTTTTTCATTTTTGATTTTCCACTTTTTCAGTTGTGGCATTTGTCTAAATTTTTCTTTAAAATTTTCAACTGAAAAAGAATAAAGATTATTTTTTTCCAGCCATAAAACTTCGTCTACCAAAGGTAAAAATTCTCTAACTTTATGCTCTATCAATATAATCAGAGTATCTTTTTTCTTGATCTCTCCCAAAATTTTCAAAACTTTCCGTGTCATTTCAAGATCCAAATTAGCTGTAGGTTCGTCTAGTAATAATATTTTTGGCTGCATAATTAAAGAAGCGACCAAAGCAACAACTTGTTTCTGCCCTCCTGATAATTCGCTGATTTTCTTATCCTTTAAATTTAAAATACCAAATTGCTTTAGATAGCAGTTTATTTCAATACAAATTTCTTCTGGCTTTCTACATAAATTTTCAAGACCAAAAGCTAATTCTTCTTTTACAGTAAAAGTACAGAGTTGACTTTCTGCATCTTGAAAAACATAGGCAATTTCACCTAATATTTCATTTAAAGTATAAGTTTTTAAATTAATTCCATGATAAAAAATTTGTCCTTTTAATTTTCCTGGAATTAATTTAGGAACAATCCCTGCAATTGCCATCAATAAACTGCTCTTCCCCGAACCACTAGGTCCTGTCAACAAGATACTTTTATTTTTTTTAAAATTATAAGATATATTTTCAAATATTTTGTTTTGATTCGAATATTTTAATTCCAGTTCTTTTAATCCTAACATCTTCTTAGATCTCCTCTGAGGCAATCATAAATCCACTCAATACTCCTGTATTTTTAAGACCATTTGAAATAGCTATTGTCAATCCAACTCCAAAGATTAAAGAACTTAAACATCTAAGACCTATCATAATTGGAACTAAATTTTCATAATAAGCAAATCCAAAAACAAAATAATCCCTGGCTGTGACCATTAACATTGCTAAAATTGCTGATAATGCCATAGTTTTAACGGTAAAAAACTTATATTTTGTTATTCCCACTCCTATTTCAACGCCTAATCCTTGCAATAAACAGGCTACTATAATATGGATGCCATAGGGACTGCCCATCAATAAATTTACTATTCCGGTATATAATGACCCGGTTAATGCTGCTCCGGGTTTTCTGATTAAATACATCGATAATAAGGCTGAAATTAAATAAGTTCCATATAATATATCTCCTCCTAAAGGCCCTGCTATAGCTTGAAGAGGCTGATAGACACTGTCCAGACCCAAAAATACCACTCCCATCAATACACTTATCATAGCTAAAACTACAATTTCTTTTAAATTTAATTTATTTCTCATATTCTCTCCCATTTCTCCTGATTTTCATATTTTTGACACTGTAAAACTTAATTTTTTTTACAGCATCTCTATAAATGCTTCTATCCTTGTTTTTACCTGTCCTGTATCTCCTGTTGAATAATCTGTTTCAAGAGAAATATACGGTATATTTTTTTCCTGGGTCACAACTCTTTTTATCTTATGAGTTTCTACATTATAGGTATGGCAGGCTTGAAGGATTATTTCCACCACCCCGTCTACTTTATACTCATCTACCAGCTTTTTCAGAAGATCTTCCCTGTCTGGATTAGGTGACATTACAGAACACGGGATAGACAGATATTTTTCTGCCAAAGCCTCAATGGGATCTATTGTTTCATCCACTAACCTCTCTAGGTTCTTAGCTCCCCCGCAGTTTTCATAGGTAACAACCACAGCTCCTGCCTCTTCAATAGGTTTTATTATTTTTTCCGCTACTCCTCCTATTGGACAGCCTGTAATTAATATCCTAGGAGCCGTCAGTGGTATCTCTGAACTGTCTTTTTCATTGATTTCTTTTAGATCTCCTATCATCTTTCTCAGTTTTTTATTTTGCAGCTTCTTATCAAATGTATAGTCAGCTCCACTTAAAACATTATGCATCTCATATCCAGAAAGTGGCGGCGGAGTTAATTTTCCCAGACTATAAAATTCTTTCAAAAGAACTCTTTCATCGTTTATATCAGAAATAGCAACCTTCATCTTTTCCTCTGTGATGGCATATCCATAGCTGGCTTTTATTAAAGGACATAGATTTTTAGGCAGATGTTTTTCCGCTGCAGGGATAGTTTCTTCACTGACTGAGCAGAGAGATACCGGAAATGCTCCTGCAGCATAAATTAAAGTGTCTGGATGAATCTTTCGAAATCATCATAGAAATCAATGTCTATATCTATTTCTGTTAATGATTTTTTTAATACCTCCATAAAAACTCCAGCTTCACAGACCTCTCTCAAACTTTTTAATTTTTCCCCTATATCTCCACAACCTACACTCCCATTCCAGTCACCACGACAGGTTGTGCTTATCCCACAGCTGGGGCTTCCCTTTATGCCGATTACTCCTAAGATGTCGTATCCATTATTTTTATGCTCTATAAGATTATCCAATATATTCTCGATCATCAATTTCGACTGTTTTCTAAAATGAGGAGTTTCAAATTGATCCTTTACATGTCCCCACCTATTTAATCCATATATGGAAATTTCTGGACAGGGTAATTGTATTATTCCTATATTTTCTTCGATCAACCTTATCAAAAGATCTTTAAAATCTTCCGCTTTTCTTCCATATGGTTTTACTACTGAATTTTGATTTAATATGCAATGACTCACTAATACAATTTTTTTTCCTCTATTCATATTTTTCTCCTAAGCTTTTAATGGCTTTAGTATCTTTGCCGGCATAGATTTAATCAATGTTACCACCAATATACCACTCATAGTTTTATCTATTAAGTTGGCAAAAATTCTTGGAACAAATGCAGATACAAATATAGTTTGACCAGATTTTGCCATCCAGGCAACAATAATATCCATTGGATCTCCTACAAATCCTCCACTTAAAAATACAGCTATCGGTGTTCCAATCAATAGACAGATAACAGCCAGTAAAATTCCTGAAATAATTGCAGTTTTAATATTGAAACCAAACTTTTTAGCTATTATTCCGACCGTCAATCCTATGGCTATGTTTACCAATGCAAAGGGCATCCCTTTGGGATTCATAACAAGTGCTTTTAATATACTGGATAATCCCCCGGTTGCCATTCCATAGAAGGGCCCAAGCACTGCTGCCGATAATATTGTTCCCACTGTATCTAAAAATAACAGCGGTATTCTTATTGTGTGTGCTATCATTCCCCCTAAAATATTGATTACAATACACATTGAACAAAATGTAAGTTTTAACATTTTTGTGTCTCTCATTGTCTTCCTCCTATTATTAAAATTAAATATATTGTAAATAAAAAAAACATTGTATAATCTAATTTATTTAATTCCCATTTTATCTTTCTATTTTTTTTTCTATAGCCTTTAGTCTCCATTGCAATGGCTAAATTATATGCACGATCCAGCGACAGTAAGAATACCGGCAAAAAATATCCCATAATATTTTTTATTCTCTCTTTTAACTTCATATCTCCTATATAGATCCCTCGGCATATTTTAGCCTTTTTCACCCTTTGATATTCTTTTATAAATATAGGTAAAAATCTTAAACTGATGGTAAACATAAGTGAAATTTCATATGCAGGGATCACCTTTTTAAAAGGAATTAATGTTTCGATAGCATTCGCCATCTCGGTCACCTTACTTGTCATTACAAAACAGCACTCAAAAAGGCCGGCTTCCTGACCAGAGATTCAAGGATGAAGGAGCGAAAAAAATACGGTCAGCCGGGCGCCAGAGCCAGGT
>JAUXGP010000246.1 GCA_030621995.1 Psychrilyobacter sp. | reverse complement strand
CTAATTTCCCGCTTCTTTTATGGATAAATAACCTACCCTTATATTTTTCTTCCATCAATCTATCTATGATCTCGTAGGTCTTGTCCGGGGAATTATCATCCACTATCAATATATTTAGGTCATCTTTAACCAGGTATATTGTCTCCAATAATTTTTCAACATTTTCACTTTCATTATACGTCGGTATAATTATTAATGTTTTTTTCACCTATTTCTCCTTTTATTCTCGAAATGTTATAAAGTAATTCCCAAAAAAATTAAAAAATGTAGCCACTCCTATTCCAATCATCTGAGCTATTACCTTAATTATCTTATCTGGATTAGATCCTGCATATCTTTTTATTATATCATAGGTCAATTCATTTACCGATAAAAATTCTACCGCTACCTTTAGAATAGATAAATTGATTACAAAATTTAACAAGCTTATTATAAAAAAGTGCAGGTATTTTTTCTTTATACTTTTGTCTTTCCCCTTACCTTTGAATGTCCAAATGAAATTCAAGTAAAAATTATTGCTTACTGCAAATAAAAATGCCACTGTAGCAGCTACAAGATAGTTTACATCCAAAGTTATAAGGGCAGTATAGATCAAGATGTTTATTATTACCCCGCTGGCTCCTACAAAACCAAACTTTATAAATATTTTTATTATCTCCAACTTTCAACTCTCCCTCTAAACATTTTTTAAATATTTTACTTCCTCTTTTGTAAGATGCCTGTATTTCCCTACTTCTAAATCTCCCATAGTCATAGTCCCGATTTTTACCCTGGTCAGACTTATAACTCTATGTCCGATAGCATCTAACATCCTTCTAATCTGACGATTTTTACCCTCTCTAATAGCTATTGTTAACCAAGTAGTACTTCCTTCTTCCTTCAAAAATCTTACCTTGGCAGGCAGTGTTAAACCATCTTCTAACTTTATCCCTGCTTTTAACTGTCCCAACTTTATTTTTTTTATATTTCCTGCAGCCTGAATCAAATATTTTTTATAAACTTCGCCTTTAGGATGAATTACTTTATTATATAAATCACCATCTTTGGTCAATATAATCATTCCTTCGGTATCATAGTCCAGTCTTCCTATCGGGTAGATCCTTTCCTTTGTTTTTATAAAGTCTATTACAGTTCTTCTGCCTCTGTCGTCTTTCACTGCACTTATTACTTTTTTAGGTTTATTTAAAACATAATATACTTTTTTTTCCTTCGTCTTTCCTATCAATCTTCCATCTACCAATATCTTATCCTTAATATTTACCTTTATTCCCGGGCTTGGATACTCTCCATTTACCATTATCTTTTTTTCTTCTACCATCTTATCTATCTCACGTCTTGACCCTATTCCTATAGATGCAAGGTATTTATTTAATCTTACTTTTTCCATTTTTTCCTCCAATTGTTTTTTACCGCGAATGACGCAAATTTTTACGATTTTAATTATTTTTTCGTATTAATCATTATAATTCGTGGTTTAGTTTTTATCTTTTAATCTTAACTTTCACTTTCAACTGTACCCAGTTCTTCCCTTATCTCTGTATAATTTGGTAACTTTGTCAAATCATCTATGTTTAAATAGTTTAAAAAGTTATTCGTTGTGCTGTATAAATTTGGTCTTCCAATTGTTTCTAATTTCCCACTGGAATAAACCAAGCCTTTCTCCTCTAAATTATGGATAACTCTTTCTACACTTACGCCTCTTATAGACTCGATATGACTCTTAGTTACCGGCTGTTTATATGCTATTATAGACAAAGTCTCCATGGCTGCTCTGGATAATTTTTTAGGTTTACTCTCTTGATTAAAAAAGTTGTGAACAACTTCTCCATATTTAGGATTAGTTTCAAAATATACCATTCCCTTTTCAATTTTTAAGTTTATCCCACATTTTTTTTTCCCCTCTCCCAATTCATCCAGGTATTCTATCATCTTTTCCACATTTATATTATAAAATTTAGCCAATTCTTTTATCTCTAATTCTGAGGCTAAATACAACATAGCTTCTATCTCTTTCCCTATATTTTCTCTATTCATTCTTCACTCCTATCATACAGGGTGTTCAAGTATTTAGATGTCAGGTATATATCAATACCATTAACTTCATACCTCTTTTCCTCTGTCAAATAAATTTTATTCGGTATTTTCATAGCATTCTTCTCTATATCTTCATTGAGCTGCAATAAATTAATATCTCCAAATCTCGATAAATTGTTGAGATAAAGTCCTCCCAGCAGGTTTAAATTATTTTCGATATCTATATTTTTTTCACTACTAAAATAAGGATATCTCTTAAAAATACTCTCACTGTAAAGTTTATCTAGCAGCCTTTTTGTTTCTATATCACCATAAAACAATAGATATTCCCACTTAGAATAAGTAGTTTTTTCATCCAATACATACTTTTTTATCCCATCACCAGATATAAAATTTTTAAATAGATAGTTTTTTAATGTTTCTTCCATAGAGGCATATTTTCTATCCCTGCTCATCTCTCTATGTAACTTTAAAAGATTGTAGGTATAATAATAAACCTTAAATTCATAACCTTTTTCTAATATATTTTTTTTATTGAGGTCTTGTTTTATACTTCCTACTATTTTATCGATTTTCTTTAGAATTTTTTCTATATTTTCACTATAAAATTTAGGATCATCTGATTCTTTTAGATAAGTCAGATATACATAAACTTCCTGAACTTCTTCAGGTATCAGCCTGGCTCTATTGAGAAAGGACAGCTCCTCCTCTTTTTCGATTATCCTGGTTAAAATCTGCTTAGCATCATCAAGGTATCCATATTTTATAAATGTTATGGCTGTATAGAGTGCATCTTTTGGTTTGGATGTTTCCCTCAGACCTATATTGGTATAGTAGTCAAATCCATCTGTAGAAGTTTTCAGGTAGATCAAAAACCTCTCCATGATCTTCTGTGTTCTGGTATCAACTGCTAAAGGTATTGGTTTCAGCCATTCCCTCCAATATGTTTCTTCTAAGACCAGTAACCTTTCAGAACTCTCAAAGGATAAAAAATCCGGTGTTTTCCCATATCTGATTTGAACTATATCTGATTTTTCTCTATCTGATATCCTTATTTTGCTGGACATTATTATCCTTTGATCCCTATATTTTATAGAGGACTTTTCTATTTTCTTCAATTTAACTGCCTCTAAATCACTCTCTGGAATTATATACCCTGCCATTGAGTTCTTTAAATTTTTTATATAGATATTTTCATTATATTTAT
>JAUXGP010000150.1 GCA_030621995.1 Psychrilyobacter sp. | reverse complement strand
TCTACAATTTCGCAGGATGGGAAAGGGAGGATAAAATATATGAAAAAAAGAATTTTAATATTAACCGGGATTTTGGCATTGGGGATAGCAACCCACCTTTATATAGGTCAAAATTATACAGAGAAAGAAGAAAAAATAACTTCACAGCAGAAAGAAGAAAAAAAAGTAAAAGGTGGGGAGGCAGATATAAAGGTGAAAAACAGGTATAAATGGAATTTAGATGATATATACAGTGACTGGTCCTTATGGGAGAAAGATTTTTTTGTGATGGGAAAAATGATGGAGGAAATCAATGAATACAAGGGGAAGATATCTAAAAATCCTGAAACTTTTATAGAGTTTTTAAAATTGCAGGAGGAGGTGGATATCTTATCCTATAAGGTTTATCTGTATCCAAATATGAAAAAAGATTTAGATGGAACCAACCAAAAAGCCGGAGAAAATCTCCAGCGTATTATAACGCTGTTCAGCCAGTACAGTACTTCTACAGCCTGGGTAACTCCAGAAATCTTGACTATATCAAGGGAAACTATGGATAGCTGGATAGAGGAAAATCGGGATTTGAAACCATATGAATTTAATTTGATGGAAATTTACAGATTACAGGGGCATATATTGGATGCAAAATCAGAAAAATTGATCTCCTACTACAGTCAATACCAGGGAGCTCCTAAGAGTATATATTCGGAGTTGTCTACGACCGATATTAAATTTGGTGAGGTGGAATTTGGAGATGGAACTAAACTGCCTATGACCTATGGAAACTACAGTAAGGTGATGGCAACTAATATGGATCAGGGAGAGAGGAAAAAAGCTTTTGATACCCATTATAAAACTTTTGAAGATTATAAAAACACCTATGGTGCAATCTACAGAAGTTCATTACAACGGGATTTTGCAGTGGCTCAAACAAGGAATTATAAGTCTACTTTAGAAGCTGCTCTGGAGCAGAATAATATACCGACTTCAGTATATGAAAATTTAATCGAGGTAGCTAAAACAAACAGTGAACCACTGAAAAGATATGCCAGACTCCGAAAGGAAATATTGGGATTGGAAAGTTATCATAGTTATGATGGTTCGATCCCCCTGGTGGATTTTCAAAAAGAGTATGAGTATGACGATGCAAAACAATATGTATACGATTCTATAGCTCCCCTGGGGAAAGATTACGGCCAGAAGATGAAGGCGGCAATAAGTGATGGCTGGATCGATGTATATGAAAGTAAAGGGAAGAGAAGCGGGGCATACTCTGTAGGAGTATACGGAGTCCATCCGTATATGCTCATGAATTATAATAAGACTTTGGACAATGTATTTACACTGGCTCATGAATTAGGACATACTATGCATACCCTCCTTTCCAGTGAAAATCAACCATTTGCAACTCATGACTATACCATCTTTGTAGCTGAAGTGGCTTCTACATTTAATGAAAGGCTGCTGCTGGATCATATGCTGGAAAATACCGACAATCCCAAGGAAAAGATAGCGTTATTACAACAAGCTATCAGGGGGATAACCGGAACATTTTATTTCCAGTCTCTTTTGGCCGACTATGAACTGCAGGCACATAGATTGGTGGAGGAGGGAAAACCTGTAACCCCGGATGTTCTGAGTGAAATTATGACAGACCTATTCAGGGAATATTATGGAGATTCTACAGAGGCAGACAAGATAATGGAAGTTTTATGGGCTAGGATACCTCACTTCTTTAATTCTCCATACTATGTATATCAATATGCTACTTGTTTTGCCTCATCATCAGTGTTTTATGATAGAATAACCAATGAAAACTACAGTGAAGATGAAAGAAAAGAAAGTTTAGATAAATATTTAACCCTTCTAAAGTCAGGCGGGAATGATAACCCCATGAATCAATTGAAAAAAGCAGGGGTAGACTTGTCCGAAAAAGAAACTGTAGAAGCAGTTACTGAGGATTTAGCCAGACTCTTGGATCAATTAGAAGTAGAGATAGAAAAACTAAGGTAATAAAAAAGACGAGAAATTCTCGTCTTTTTTATTGCTTATATTACATATAGATTCCGATTCCAGGTCCGATAGGTAATCCTGCCATCATCCATATAATTAATAAGATTGACCAACCAATTAAGAATGCCATTGAGAATGGTAACATGATAGAGATCAATGTTCCCATAGATCCTTTTTTGTCATATTTTTGCATGAATACGATGATCATTGCAAAGTAACTCATCAATGGAGAGATGATATTTGTAGTTGAATCTCCAATTCTGTATGCTAATTGTGTAAACTCAGGAGTATATCCTACTCTCATTAACATTGGTATAAATACCGGTGCTAAGATAGCCCATTTAGCTGAAGCTGATCCCATGAATAAGTTTAAGATACCTACTACTAAGATAAATCCAATGATTAACGGGATACCTGTCATTCCTGTAGCTTCTAATAAACTTGCACCTTTAACAGCTAAGATAGTACCTAAATTTGAGTAGTTAAAGAATGCGATAAATTGTGCAGCGAAGAATACTAATACTAAGTACCCAGACATAGTTGCCATAGATTTACTGATCATTCCCATAACATCTTTATCTGATTTGATAATTCCTACAGACATACCATAAGCTAATCCTGGTACTGCGAAGAATAACACGATAATAGGAACCAGCCCATGTCCTAAGAAGTTTTTCCCCAATGTAAAGTATAATGGAACTAAGCAGAGGATTAAAGCAACAGTTGCTAATCCGGCAGCTTTTAAACCTTTCTTTTCTTTATCGGTAACTTCGTCAAATGTTAATGTGTCATCGCCTTCATACTTACCTAATCTTGGTTCAACAATTTTTTCTGTAACAAACCATCCAATAACAGCTATTAAGAATGTAGAAACAAACATGAAGAAGTAGTTTGCAGTAGGTGCAACTTCGTATGCATGGTCTAAAAGTCTGGCAGCCTCTGTAGAGATTCCACCTAATAATGGATCGATTGTTCCGATCAATAAGTTAGCGGAGAACCCTCCGGATACACCTGCAAATGCTGCTGCTAATCCTGCCAATGGATGTCTGCCAAATGATAAGAATATAAGTGCAGCTAGTGGTGGTAATACTACGTAACCAGCATCAGATGCAACATTTGACATAATTCCTAAAAATACTACCATTACAGTAACTAATTTCTTTGGAGTAGCAAGAGCTGTCTTTTTTAATAAAATTGCCATTAATCCAGATCTTTCACATACACCGATACCGATGATAGCTACTAGAACCGTTCCAAGTGGTGCAAACCCTGTAAAGTTTGTAACTATATGTGTAAAGATATAGTTGATTCCATCTGCATTCATTAAAGATTTAGTTTGGATAACCATATTCTCCATTTGCATTGTTTTTCTGTTGATTCCTTCAAATTCTACTGACCATCCTAATGCTGATCCAATTCCTGAAATAACTATCATAGCAAGTGCTAAGATACCAAATAGAGTTGCGGGATGCGGTAGTGCATTACCACCTTTTTCGATGACATTTAGAAATTTGTCGACGAAACTAATTTTTTTTTCGGTTTTAATTGTAGATGTACTCATAAATTCCTCCTCAAGTTTTTAATTAACAATATTAGTTTTTTCTTAGTTTTGTATTAGGAGTATAACCCAGATAAAAAATAAAGTCAACCGCTTCATTCTGAAAACAGGATGAAACTGTCAATAAAAGAACATGTTTTGTTTTCAAAAGGTTTTGGTGTTGAAAATATGGTACTTTTTTATAGGAGGGTTTGTTTTATAAGTGTTTTTTACCAACTAAAATGTTTCTAAAATAAAGGTTAAAATTGAATAAAGTCAAAAAAAAGTTTATTTGAGTCAAAAAAACAGGGGGATAAAAGAGTGGAATCTTAGAAAAAATATAGCTTTTACTCCTGAAATTCTTATTGAAATCTATAACTTATTCCTGAACAAAAAGCAGGTTTAAAGTAAAATAAATACACTTAAGGCGGGTAGATATGATAAACTAAGTTAAGAAGACAATAAATATAATGATGAGGTGGAAAATGAAAATAATCTTAAAATATATAGGGAAAATAATCCTGTTTTTTTCTAAACAAGTATTACAGGCAACCTTGGTGGTAATAATATTTTTAGCTATCGTAGCGGGAATAATAACTGCTACTTTAACTGAATACAAAAAAGAAGTTATAATAGAAAAAAATACATATTTAGAACTTGATTTTTCAAAGGGAATGATTGAAAAAGACGGAGGAGGTTTCTTTGAGTTAGAAAAATCTATAAAGTTATACCAGGTATTGGAAGGGATAAAACAGGCTTCTATAGAACCTAATATAGATGGGATTTATATGGATATTGACCATGTAGATCTTTCGGCTAACCATATAGAGGAAGTTGGAGAAGCACTGGATGAATTTAAAAAAAGCGGGAAAAAAGTATATGCGTTCACCAGAAATATAGATAATCAAAACTACAGACTGGGAATATATGCTACAAAGATAGTGATGCCGCCAATTCAATCAGCTATGATAGACCTGAGTGGATATTACAGGGAGTTCAATTATTTTAAGAACTTAGCTGACTATGTAGGTATAAAATTTAATGTGATTCACATAGGAGATTATAAGGCTTATGGAGAGCAGTATTCAAAAGGCGAAATGTCAAAAGAGTTTAAAAAAGATGTTAAAAGGGTATATGACAGAGTATACAATGACAGGATAGAGGAGATTTCAAAAAGGAGAGATATAGAAAAAATAGCAATGAATAAGGCTGTATTAGGCGGAGAATTAGTTATGACAAATCCAGT
>JAUXGP010000220.1 GCA_030621995.1 Psychrilyobacter sp. | reverse complement strand
TATTTCCAAGTGCAGCGACGATTCCCATATTAGAAGACTTAGCCTCGCCTGTACTTGGCAGGATAATGCCACTGAAAGTTTTTTCTTCGATTTTTAAAGGTTCTACTAATATTCTATTTCCAATTGGTTTAATATTCATAAATTCTCCTCCATGTTAAATTGTTTTTTATAAAAACATTATATCAATTAATTTGACTTTTTCCTAAAAAAATCTAATACTTATAGTAATGTATATACTAAGGAAAAATTTAGTTACAAAGTAACTGCAAGGGTCACCACCAAAACTCTAGAAATTTATACTTATTCTGTTGTACGACTAAGTAGAATATTTACTGAGAAGTGGAGTAACATCTAGAAAAAGGGTTTTAATGTAAAGAAGAAAGAATTTAAATCTGTGTAAATTCGATTTTAAAATTTGTGTAATCTGTGTCAAAAAAAGTTTTTTAATTTTGCAGTTGACGATTAAGAGGAGAAAAAAGATGAAAAAAATTATAGGAATATTAATTTTATTAATATTAGTAGGATGCAGCGGAATAGACAAAAAAAACAGCCAGGTAAAAGAGGGAGAAAAACCAGAATTCAGAGGGGTTTGGATAGCCAGTGTTGTGAATATAAACTGGCCCAAAACTGTGGGGACAGGCAAAGATGCCAGGGAAGAGCAAAAACAGGAGTTTATAAAATTATTGGATGAAGTGGTAGAGATGAATATGAATGCTGTGGTAGTTCAAATTCGGCCTGCTGCTGATACCTTTTATCCGTCTTCATTTGAGCCATGGTCAAAGTATCTCACAGGGATCCAAGGGGTATCTCCCGGCTGGGATCCATTGCAGTTTATGATAGAGGAAGCCCATAAAAGAAATCTGCAATTTCATGCATGGTTCAATCCATACAGGGTCACTATGAAAAAAGAAGATGTCCCTGTGAGCACCCATCCGGCTATGTTAAATCCAGAATGGACATTTAAATATGCAGATAAATTATACTATAATCCAGGGGTTCCGGAAGCTATGAACTACAGTATAGATAATATTATGGAAGTGGTAAAAAACTATGATATAGATGGGGTGCATATGGATGACTATTTCTATCCCTATCCGGTTAAAGGAGAAAAACTGCCTGATTGGAAGACATATTTAAAATACGGAAAAGATTTCTCTATAGCAGCTGATTGGAGGAGAGCCAACGTAGATAAGTTTATAAAAACTTTGAGCAGAGATATAAAAAAAGAAAAACCAAATGTTCAATTTGGTATCAGCCCTTTTGGTGTATGGCGAAATTATGAGATAGATAAAAGTGGGTCAAAAACTAAAGCCGGGATAACTAACTATGATAATCTCTATGCAGACACCAGAAAATGGATAGATAAGGGCTGGATAGATTATATTGTCCCGCAAATATATTGGAACCAAGGATTTAAGGCAGCTGAATACAATACTCTGGTAAATTGGTGGGCAGATGAAGTAAAGGGAACAGATGTAAAGTTATACATTGGTCAGGCAGCCTATAAGGTAGGAACCAAGGGATGGAAAGATCCGTATGAACTTATAAATCAAGTGAGATATAATAGAAGTGTGGAGGAGGTAGGAGGAAGTATATATTTTAGTGTAGACTCCCTTATAGATAATCCCATGAAAATAAAAGAAAATATGAAAAAAACAGTATATAAAGAAAGGGTTAGGATTCCAAATTAGAAATTGTTTTAGGAGGGGAAAATATGAAAAAAATTATGTATATTTTTAGTGTTTTAATACTGCTGCTGTTTACAGCATGTGGAGAAAAGGAGAAAAAAGATAGTGCAGAGACAAAAACGGTAGAGCAGGTATTGAGATTTAATCTGGATGCAGACCCGCCGTCAATTGATCCACAATTAAATACCGATTCATCTGGTGCCATGGTAATCAACAATACTTTTGAAGGTCTCATGAGAAATGACGCATCAGGTAAGCCGCAGCCGGCAGTGGCAGAATCAGTGGAAGTATCTGAAGATAAGACTATATACACATTTCATCTGAGAAAAGATGTTAAATGGTCCGACGGGAAAGCGGTAACAGCGGAAGATTTTAAATATGCCTGGCTGAGGGGATTAGATCCAGAGGTAGCTTCTGAATACGCTTATCAGCTTTATTACATTAAAGGAGGACAGGATTATTTTAAAGGGAATGGTAAGAGGGAAGATGTAGGGATAGAAGCAGTAGATGAACATACTCTGAAAGTAGCCTTGGAAGCTCCGACACCATATTTTTTAAATTTAGTGACATTTTTTACATATATGCCTGTAAGAAAAGATATAGTAGATCAAAAACCCGAGGGATGGGCAAAAGATCCTAAACTAACAATATCAAATGGTCCGTTTATCGTATCGGAATATAAGATAAATGATAAGATTGTATTGACTCCCAATGAAAACTACTGGAACAAAGAAAATATAAAACTAAAAAAGATGGTACTGACTATGATTATAGAGGGAAGTACTGTATTGACTGCATATGACAACAACGAGATAGACGTTATATCCGGCCAGGTGCCTGTGCAGGAAATTCCCAAAAGGCAGATGGAGGATTCAACCTTTAAAACCCTGCCGTACCTGGGAACATACTACTATCTATTCAATGTAGACAGAGCTCCTACAAATGATATTAATGTGAGAAAAGCATTGTCACTGGCTATAGACAGAGAAGCCATTGTAAATCAAATAACGAAGGCAGGACAGATGCCGGCTACAGGATTTGTTCCCGACGGACTTATAGATTCCAAAGGAAATGATTTTAGAGCTACAGCTGGTGATTATGGAATGTCTACAACAGCAAATGTAGAGTTGGCCCGTGAATATCTGACTAAGGCAGGGTACCCGAATGGTCAGGGAATGCCCCCGGTGGAACTTATGTATAATACCAGTGAATCCCATAAGGCTATAGCAGAAGCGATCCAAGAGATGTGGAAGAAAAATTTGGGTATAGATGTTACCCTGGCTAATCAAGAGTGGGCAGTATTTAAAACTACAAGAAGTATGGGGAACTTTCAGGTAATGAGATCTGTATGGTTAGGAGATTATAATGATCCTATGACATTTTTAGATATGTGGACTTCATATTCAGGAAATAATAATGCTCAGTGGAGAGCCACAGAAGACGGCAAGTTTCCTGAGAATAAAAGATTTACAAGATTGATTGAGGAATCCAAGTTAGTCAGCGGGACAGCTAGGGATGAAAAACTGTATGCTGCTGAAAAGATAATGATGGATCAGGCAATTATAGCACCTCTGTATTATTATACAGGTGTGGTAATGATAAAAGATCATGTTAAAAATTGGGAAAGGGATATCCTGGGAACCTGGTATTTTGGAAATGCAGAAATAATGGAAGAATCTAAACAATAATTTATGTAAATAAAAGCTGACTTCTGTATTTTACAGGAGTCAGCTTTTTTTCTACAGAAAATTTTAAAGTAGTACAAATTATCATGAAAGACAATTAAAAATATTGTAAAAAAACTAAAAAAGAGTTAACATATCGGTAATTAACCTATTGTTTAT
>JAUXGP010000206.1 GCA_030621995.1 Psychrilyobacter sp. | reverse complement strand
TTATTATATTAGTTTCTCTAAAGGAGCCAAATGATTTTGAGTTTTATATTTTTACAGAGTATACTATAAAAAAGGAGGGGGATACCCATGATTGAGTTTGATAAATTAGATGAGTTTTTTAAAAGAAAAATTATATTGGATGGACAGTATAATGGAATCTACTATGACCTGCATTTACATACAAAAGCTTCAGATGGTTTTTTAGATATAAAATTTTTGAAGAGTTTTTTAAAAGAAAAAAATCATTTGATATCTATAACGGATCATAATGAGATTAGAAAGAGTATTAAATCCTTTGAAGTGGAAGGTCTAAACTCTATCCCTGGAATAGAGATAGGCTGTGAAGACGGGATGGAGATACTGGCTTATTTTGAAGATCCAAGGGAATTGGAGGAGTTTTATAAAGTTTATCTGGAACCTTATAAAAATAGGTATAGGATGGCAAAATCCTATAAATCCTGGAAATATTATATAGAAGTCTTGGGAAAGTTTAAAACTCATACCTCTCTACCCCATCTAAACGGATATGCACAAAAAAACTATATAAAAAATAAAAAATATTTAGAAGAACTAATAAAAGTTGTGGACTCTATAGAGACATATAATCATGCTTTGGATAAAGTTAGAAATTTAAGAGCCAGAGATATAAGGGAAAAATATGATTTGAAAGCTACTTTTGGAAGTGATGCACACACTAGATTTGATATGAAATCCTATGCAAAACTTGAAAATGATGAAGTTTTTGAAGAGTTAAAGATTATAGAGGGAGCAAAGAAACTCTATTCAATTATTGGATTAGGAGGAAAACACCTTAAATATATATTTAAGAAATAAATCGATTGCACTTATTTATTATAGATTTACTTCAAAAAATAAAGAAAAGAGACTACAATGGTGTAAACTAAAAAAGATATTTTTAATATTGTAGATTTTTTCCCTTTTAGTTTATTTATATATTTAGCTAAAAAAAGGATAAATTTAATTTTTTTCATCTCAAACGGGACTTTATTTAATGATTTAATAATTTGTTCTTCGTATTGTTCTTGAGTTTTCATATATAACACCTGCTTTTATTTTAAATTTTAAAATACAGTAAAGATGAATAAACCTTGAAAGTATTGATAATATAGTAACATATTTAATGGGGGTTGGAAAGAAAATTTCTGAGGAGAAATAAATTGCTTTGAGATTAATAAACTTTATGAGTATAATGTGGAGAAGATTTAATATGATGGAAAAAAGTTTAATAAAGAGAATCAATGTGGATATTAAAATGATTTTAGAACTATTTTTATAAAAAATGTTTGGAATTCAGTGCGAAGTGTGCTAATATCAAATTGTAGATTGTTTTTTTCTAATCGCGATTAGAATTATGGGGTATGTGAAAATATTAGAGAGATTAGAAAAAACAAACTTAAGAATAACTTAGAATTAAATTAAAAAAATAAATTAAAGGTATTTTTTAATAATAAATTTGGAGGTAAATCATGTTTGAAATAATGAAAAAAGAGTATTTGTCAGAAAATATTGTACTTATGGATATTAAAGCTCCCAGACTAGCAAAAAAAGCTATGCCGGGAGAATTTTTAATAGTAAAGGTAGATGAATTTGGTGAAAGAATTCCCCTAACTATATGTGATTATGATAGAAAATATGAAACAATAACTATAATTTACCAAATAGTAGGAAAGAGTACAGAAGATATGGCGGCTCTTGAAGTGGGAGATCATTTTCAAGATGTAGTGGGACCGCTCGGACAGATGAGTGAATTTGTTCATGAAGATATAGAAAAGTTAAAAAAACAAAAAATAGTTTTTATAGCCGGGGGAGTAGGAACAGCACCGGTATTTCCACAGGTTAAATGGTTTGCAGAACAAGGAATAGAGGTAGATGTAATAATAGGGGCTAGAAATAAAGACTATGTTATTTTAGAAGATGAATTTAGAGCCTTAACACCAAATGTATATATATGTACAGATGATGGTTCTCAAGGGCTTCATGGCAGGGTAACGGATATGCTTTCTAAATTAGTAGCTGAAAACAATAAATATGATCATGTGGTAGCAATCGGACCTATGATTATGATGAAGTTTGTAGCATTATTAACTAAAGAATTAAATATACCAACTACAGTAAGCTTAAACCCATTGATGGTAGATGGTACAGGAATGTGTGGAGCTTGTAGAGTAGTAATAGACGGAGAGGTGAAATTTGCCTGTGTAGATGGTCCTGAATTTGATGGACATAAGGTGGACTTCGACGAGGCACAGAATAGACTTAGATTAAGAGAAGAAAATAAATTAGAACCTAATGAAAATAAAAATTGTCCTATTGATCATGAAGAAGTAACGGATCCAAAGAAAAGAGCAAAGCCAAGGATGTTAGAGGCAACATCTAGAAGTAAGTGTTTTGACGAAGTTAACTTAGGGCTTACTTTAGACGAAGCAGTGAGGGAAGCCAAAAGATGTTTAGAGTGTAAAAACCCTAGATGTGTCTCAGCATGTCCTGTAGGGATTGATATTCCAGGATTTATCGGGGAATTAAAGAATGTAGAAGTTGGAAAATCAGCAGAAATATTAGCTAAATATACAAAGCTAGCATCTATATGCGGAAGAGTTTGTCCTCAAGAAAAACAATGTGAAGGAGCTTGTATAGTCGGTATAAAGAGCGAACCGGTAGCAATAGGACTTTTAGAAAGATTTGTTGGAGACTGGAGTTTAAAGCATTTAGAAGTAACTTCTACTCCTAAAAATGGGAAAAAAGTAGGAGTAATCGGAAGTGGACCAGCAGGATTAGCAGCAGCAGCAGAATTAGCTACTCTGGGGTATGAAATAGATGTATTTGAATCGCTGCATAAATTAGGTGGTGTATTGACATACGGTATTCCAGGATTTAGATTACCAAAAGACATCGTAAATGGTGAAATTGGAAGAATACAAAAATTAGGAGTAGATTTCCATACGAATGTAGTAGTTGGAAAAACAACTACAGTAGATGAGTTATTAGATGAAGGGTACGATGCTGTATTTATAGGAAGTGGAGCAGGATTACCTAGATTTATGGGTATTCCGGGAGAAAATTCAGTGGGAGTTTTATCAGCCAATGAATTTTTAACTAGGGTAAACTTAATGGGTGGAAATAAGGCAGGCTACCACACTCCTACAACTATCGGTAAAAAAGTAGCAGTGGTAGGGGCAGGAAATGTATCTATGGATGCCGCCAGGGTTGCCAAAAGATTGGGAGCAGAGTCTCATATTGTCTATAGAAGAAGTGAAGAAGAGATCCCTGCCAGACATGAAGAGGTAGAACATGCAATGGAAGAGGGAATCAAATTCAACTTATTAACTAACCCTATTGAAGTTTTATCTGACGAAACTGGACAGGTAACAGGATTAAAATGTGTTAAGATGGAGTTAGGAGAAGCTGATGAAAGCGGCAGAAGAAGACCGCAGCCAATCGAGGGTTCTGAATTTATTATCGAGGTGGATACAGTTATCATGTCAATTGGAACTATGCCAAATAATTTAGTAACAGGAACTACTAAAGATCTTGAATTGACTAGATGGAATACAATTCAAACTATGGAAAACAAGGAAACAGCAACTTCTAGAGAGGGAGTTTTTGCTGGAGGAGATATTGTAACAGGTGGGGCTACAGTTATTCTAGCAATGGGTGCTGGAAGAACAGCTGCTAGTGCAATTCATGAAGATCTATTTGGTGTCAAGCCAG
>JAUXGP010000311.1 GCA_030621995.1 Psychrilyobacter sp. | reverse complement strand
TAATGAAAAAAGCTGTAGGGATAGATTATGATACCTTTGAGAAGGAAGGAATCGATTTTGACTATGAAGCTATGATGAAGGAAGCCGGATATTCTTTGGAAGAGATAAAAAAAATACAAGGGGAAACCGGAGTAGGAAATACTCCTATATATGAACTTAAAAATTTGACTAATTTAGCTAGAAAAATAGCTCCGGTCGGAAAGGGAGCCAGGATATTCTTGAAGGATGAGGCATCCAATCCATCCGGGAGTTTTAAGGCTAGACGTGCTGCTACAGCAGTATACCATGCCAAGAAGCTGGGATATAAAGGGGTTATTGCTGCAACTTCAGGGAACTATGGAGCAGCAGTAGCATCTCAGGCAGCAATGCTGGGATTAAAATGTATAATAGTGCAGGAGTGCTATGACAGCCGTGGAAAGGGGCAGCCTGAAATTGTAGAAAAAGCTAGAAAGTGTGAGGCTTATGGAGCTGAGGTAATTCAACTGACTGTGGGACCTGAATTATTTTATTCGTTCTTAAATTTACTGGAAGAAACAGGATATTTTAATGCTTCACTGTATACACCATTTGGTATCGCAGGGGTAGAAACACTGGGATCGGAATTGGTGGAGCAGATAGTGGAAAGGACAGGGAAACAACCCGATGTAGTGGTATGTACCAATGCAGGAGGGGGAAACCTCACTGGAACTGCCCGGGGAATGAGAAAAATAGGAGCAGAAGGTGTAAAAGTAGTAGCAGCAAGTGTAAACTTAAAGGGATTACACATGGCATCGGACAGTGATTTTAATAAAAAATCATTTACAACAGGACATACCGGATTTGGAATACCATTTACGACTAATCCGGATAGATCGGACGTACCTAGATCAGCAGCCAGACCCCTTAGATATATGGACCGGTATGTAACGATAACTCAGGGGGAAGTATTTTATATGACAGAATCTCTGGCTCAATTAGAAGGGCTGGAGAGAGGACCTGCTGGAAATACATCCTTGGCAGCAGCTTTTTCCATAGCACAGGAGATGGATGAAGATGAGATCATAGTGGTACAAGAAACAGAATATACAGGTGCAGGAAAACATATTCAGCCACAACTGTCCTTTGCAAGGGATAATGGAATAGACTTACATTTTGGTAACCCTAGAGATGAAGTTCCTGGAAAGAGTATAATATTACCGGAACATCCAAAAATGATAAAAGCTGTGGACTTGGATATGGATAAGATAAGAAGATCATATATAAAAAATATGGTGAATAAAAAATCTGACGATAGGCAATTTAGTGAAGAAGAGCTCAGCTATATTGCTGTTGAAACAAATTTAACAATAGATAAAGTTAAAGAAAAAATTAAGGAGCTGATTCTTTGAAAACAAAAATAATAGGGATACCGTTAAATTTTGGAGCCGACAGGTGCGGCTTAGAATTTAGTGTAGATAACTTTATAGACAGATATCCAAAATATAGAGGTAAGATAGAGATGTTGGGAGTAGAGAGACAATTAGAAGATTTTTCAACAAAGGGTGCTAAATACCTGAATACAGTGACAAAAACCTGTGAAGAATTGGCTGTGAGTGTAAATAAGATAGTAAAGGACGGAGATTTCCCTATTAGTTTGGGAGGAGATCATGCTATAGCAATAGGAAGTATAGCCGGGGTATCCAAAGAGAAAGAGATCGGAATATTGTGGATGGATGCTCATGGGGATATGAATACTCCCGAGATAAGTGATTCAGGAAATATACACGGGATGCCATTAGCTACCTCGGAAGGGTATGGACATTCTAAATTGGTAGATTGCCTGTATAAGGGAACTAAGGTAAAAAAAGAAGATGTAATCCTATTTGGGACTAGAGATATAGATGAGAAGGAACAAAAATTGATAGATGAATTGGGGATCAAAAACTATACTTGGGAAATGATAGCAGAGATGGGATTTGAAAAAGCTTTAGGAGAGGTAAAAGAATTCTTTAGAGGTAGAAACTTACATATTAGTTTTGATCTGGATGGGATAGATCCTGCAGAGATAACAGCTGTTGGAACACCTGTTGCAGGAGGACTCAGCCGTGAAATGGGGAAGACCCTGGTATCGGAGATGATAGATACGGCATCTGTAACATCTATAGATATAGTGGAATATAACCCGATATATGAGAAGGGAGTGGAAACTTCTGAATATGTAGATGAGTTACTGCAATTAATAGAGAAGAAGATAAATTAACTTTAGACCCTCTTCTCCTAGTTTCTCCCTCGTAGGGAGAAACAAAGTGGAAATCATATCTCTAAAGAGGGGAAAGAGGGTAGTATAGGCATTAGGGGGGGATAAAATGAAAGGGTATTTAAAAAGAGAGGATGATTTCGAAGCAAGAAGAAAACATCTGCATAATTTAACAGATGAGGAATTAAAAAATAGATTTTGGGAGCTGGCAGAAAAATTGGTGGATCCGATGTTAGACCTGGCTAAAACACATACAACACCATCAATTGAGAGATCTGTACTCCTCAGAAT
>JAUXGP010000052.1 GCA_030621995.1 Psychrilyobacter sp. | reverse complement strand
GTCTCCTTTCCTGCAGTTGCAAATACAGCTTCTAATCCTAACTCTTCTTTTTTAGAATCCAGCATCTTAACAGCAGTTTCTAAAGATTCATAGCTGGTAATAGTTTTTGCATCTATACCGGCTTTTTTTAACATTTCTTTGTTATATATAAATCCATATCCCTCTTGAGTAAATGGCAGTCCGTATACCTTTCCATCCAATGTAGCACCACTCAATGCTCCATCAAATGCCTTTCCTGCTAATTCCATGTCCGACAGATCTACCAGTTTATCCTGCCAGTCATAGACATCTTGTGGTCCTCCTACATTGAATATAGCAGGTTCGTTTCCAGATGCCATCTTAGCACGAAGTGCCGCACCATAGTCGTCTCCTCCACCTACAGTTTCTATATTTATCTCTATATTAGGATGGGTTTCCATATATATTTGAGATAATTCATCAAATTGCTCTGCTATCTCTACCTTAAATTGAAATATATCTACTACAGTTTTCTCCTCTTTTTGCTCTGTTCCACCACCGCAAGCCGTAAGAAGCATCGCTCCTCCAACCATCAATCCCTTCATATACTTATTCATATTTTCCCCCTCATAATTTTATTTTGTGCTCTCTCTTTCTATCATATCGACTTTTAAGCAAATATCCTGTTTTTTTATTTTTTTATCCTTCCCATCTTTTACATCATCTATGAGTAATTTGGCTGCCATCTCACCCATCAATTTTCTCGGCTGTTCAATTGTGGTTATGGACGGATAATAATATTTACTCTCCTCGATCCCATCAAATCCAATTATAGAGATATCTTCCGGAACCTTATATCCATTCTCCAATATATATCTCGCAGCTCCTATGGCCATAAGATCAGATATAGCAAATATTGCATCTGGCTTTCCCTCTGAAAACATTTTTTTAGCACCTTCATACCCGCCTTTAGCTGTGTATTCACCTTCACATATAATTTCATAGTCTAATTCAGCTTCCCCTATGGCATCCTTATAACCTTTTATCCTTTGGAGAGCTAGTTCATCTTCATAGTTTGAAATAATGATTCCTATTTTTTTACACCCTGTATCGATTAAAAATTTTACAGATTCATAGGCAGCTTTTCTATTATTTATAGTTACCATATGAAATTTATCTGAACACGAATTGTCTATTGTTGTAGAAGCCAGTACCATCGGAATTTTTATCCCCTCTAGATTATCTTTAGACTTTCCTCCCAGATAGATTATTCCCTTCACCTCATAATCTATCAATGTTGACACAGCTATCTGAAAATCTTCTAATTCTGTATAGTGGATCAAGGAAGTTAAATTTTCTTTTTTTAACTCCCTGTCTATTCCACTTATAACCTCATCAAAGAATGGATTGGGATATCCGGTAATCAATATCCCTACCACATTATTTTTTTTTCTTTTTAGATCTCTAGCCAGTGCATTGGGTTTATAGTTCACCTTTTCTATTATCTTTAATACTTTATTTTTCGTCTCTTCTTTCACACTTGGATGATTATTTATCACCCTGGAAACAGTCCCTACTCCCACTCCTGCCATCTTAGCTATATCTTTAATTGTATATTTAGCCACCTCTATCCCCCCATAAATCATTTGTTTCCATTTTAAACTAATTTTCTTATTTCAACAACTTATTTAAGAGATCAGGGATATTTTTTAGTGAGGTAAAGTATTTTTTTACCTCACTTTTGTTTTTTAAACAATTTGAAACGTTTCCGTTTTGAGTTAAAAAAATATTAGAACCAGAATTCAGCCTGTGTACCTATTAATATTTCTGAAGTTTCTCCATTAGCTGATTTAAACCCACTTACATCTTTAACATAAGTTATAAAGGTTCTGATCTCTGGTCTCCCCCAGAATCCTGAATCAACAGTAAACGTTGGAGCTATTGTTCCTGAAATCATATCATAGCTTTCAGCTCCACCCCAGTCAGCATCAAAGTCTCTTTTTCCGTAAGATCCTTCAAATATAACCTTGAAGTTATCATTAACTACATATTGAGGTCTTGCTATTAACCCAGCTTTAAATCCATCTGGAGCCCATTCATTATCCTTATTTCCTAAAATAACATTAAGCTCTGTACCCATACTCCATTTTTCATTGATATCCCATACTCCCAGTGAGTTAAATCTTACCATTTGAGCATCATCACTTATATCTGTTGGAACCCAGTCACCGAAGTTTACCCCTGCTGATCCTCCTGCTAACCCTTTTCCATATATTATAGATGCATTAGAGAATCCTTTTCCTGCGAAGTAATATCCCGGCAAGTTATAAGTAGCTCTTGTTGCAAAACCAAAATTAGAATCTTTATCTGTTGGTTTATTGTCTTCATTGTCCATGTATAAGTTCACCTGGAAGTCCCACTTGTCCACTCCGTGATATCTCATATCTAAATTATAAACTGTATTTCCACTTTTCCCTAAGTCATCTGTAACTCCATTATCTGCACTACCGTCAGTATCTACACCTACTAAAGCTGTCGACCATCTAGGATTTTCTATTCCAATTCCTACACCTGATGATTGAACGAAGAAGTCATCTGAAAATGCTCCAACCATTCTTTTATAATATCTTCTACCTGCCCATAGAGTATAATCTTCAGGAAGTGATTCTAAACCTCCTAATTCAACAAATAGTTCTTTCAATTCAAATTGTGTTGAATCATCGTCTGATTCTGGAGATGATGAATCTATATAACTATAATCATTTCCATACTCCACCCTGGCATTAACTTTAGCCCAAGAACCATTTTCTTTTGCCCATTTTCTAGATCCACCTATTTCTAAGTAGTTTGTCTCTTGTTCTCCACCTAGTCTTCCCATAAGGTTACCAGCATGCTCATCATAACCCGTTGTATTCCAATCATTGTTTTTAGATGCTCTTAAAGTTGTTCTTCCATATCCAAATATATCCCAAGAACCATCTTCTGATTTCTTTTCCTCTACTTTCTCTTCTTCTATTTTATTTTCTTCATTTTTTGCTAAAATATCTTCTACTCTCTTTGTTACCATCTCATCTAATTCATCCATAGTTATGGATGTAACCGCTACTGGAGTCGATTCCACTCTTGTTTCCGCTTTATTGTCACCGTACTGGCTAACAATAAAGCTGCAATACCAAAACCTAATTTTTTCATTTTCTTCCCACTTTTATAAAAAACAATCATTTTCATGGAAACGTTTCACCCTAGCTTCCATTATTAGTTTAGTTCACTTTTAATCAAAAGTCAAATTTATTTTGCACTTTAATCTTTTCTAAAGTTTTGTTTTGAAACATTTAAAACAAATTTTGTACAAACACGATAACGAATAAAATTAAGAATCAGATTAAAATAAAAAAGGATTGGTCCATGACCAATCCTTTTTTTACTACTTTGTCTCTATTAAGTTTAAATTTGCTACCCTGTTAAATATCGTATTTAAAGAAGTTAAGAGTGCTAATCTATTGTTTTTTATATCTTCATCCTTATCCATTACCATCACTGAGTCAAAGAAACCGTCTATAATTTCTTTTCCTGAAAGGATAGTTTTTAAATAAGTTAGATAATCATTCTTACCTAAGATCTCCTCAGACATACCCATAAACTCCATATAGAAGTTATATAGAGATTTTTCAGCATCTTCCTTTAGGAGGTCCTCACTGATATTTACTGCACCTTTATAGTCTTTAGATATATTTCCAACTCTTTTTAGAAGGGAAACTAATTCATTAAAGTTTTGATTAGAAGATACTTCATCCAATGTTATTAGTTTCTTTTCTACCTCTAATAAATTTTCATTTTTAACATCTAAAACAGCCAAGATAAAGTCTTTTCTATATCCTTTGTCTAAGAACACATTTATTATTCTCTGATTCATAAATTCCATTACATCAGATTTTACTTTTTCCCTGTCTTTTTTCAATACTCCATCCAATTCCAAAGTGTCAATACTGATATTTATAAGTTCATCTATCGATAGATCTAATTTTGAATCAAATATAATATTTACTATTCCCAGTGCTGATCTTCTAAGAGCAAATGGATCTTTTGATCCGCTTGGAATAAGCCCTATTCCAAAGCAGCCTACTAAGGTGTCTACCCTGTCACAAATACCTGTGATTACTCCCTCTATATTTTGAGGGAGTTTATCTCCCTGATATCTGGGATAGTAGTGTTCCTCTATTCCCTTGGCTACTTTTTCATTTTCTCCAGATCTAAGTGCATATTCCGCTCCCATAAATCCTTGCAACTTTGTAAATTCTTTTTCTCCAATCATATGAGAAACTAAGTCTGCTTTAGATAACTCAATTGTTCTCAATATATCTGTTTTATTTGCATCAAACCCCAGGATATCCACTAATTTCTCAGCTATTTTTTTACTTCTCTCTAATTTTTGATGAATAGTTCCCAAATCTTTTTGAAATACAACCTGTTTTAATTTTTCTATATTTTCAGATAACGGTTTTTTAAGATCCTCTTGATAAAAAAATCTTGCATCGGAAAGTCTAGCTGATAATACTTTTTCATTTCCTATCCTTACATTTTCAGATCCCTCTATACCATTTCTTACTACCACAAATTTAGGCAATAAATTCCCGTCTGAATCTAGGATCGGAAAATATCTTTGATGTACCTGCATAGATATAATAAGCACATCTTGAGGTACTTCTAAAAATTCAGAATTAAATGTTCCAACCATTGGATACGGATATTCTACAAGGTTAGTTACCTCATCTAACAGTTCATTTTCAATAACTACTTTTTCTCCTGCTGATGAACAATTTTTATTGATCATCTCAACGATCATATTTTTTCTTTCTTCTATATCAATGATTACATTGTTGGCTCTTACTTTTGCAAAATAATCAGCGATATCGGTTACAGTAAATTCTTTCTTTCCAAAGAATCTATGTCCTCTAGAAGTTAGTCCGCTCCTATACCCTGCTACTTCAAATTCAACTAAATCATTGTCTGCCAAGGCTAAAATCCATTGGATTGGTCTGGCAAATTTTATTTTTTTGTCTGACCATTTCATAGATTTAGGGAAAGTTAATCCTTCTATTAATCCCTTTAATACTTCCGGTAATAATATTTTAGTCTCTTTTCCTTCTACAAATTTCTTAGCTGCAATATATTCCCCCTTAGGAGTTTCAATTATCTCTAAATCTGTAGCTTCTATCCCTTGAGATTTTGCAAATCCCATTCCTGCCTTTGTCAGATCACCATTAGATCCAAAAGCTATATGTTTTGCAGGTCCTTGATTTAATATATCTAAATTTTCTTGTTTTTCTGCTAGGTTCGATACCGATAATATCAATCTTCTAGGAGTTCCAAAAGTTTTTATCTCTTCAAAACCTATTCTATTTTCTCTTAAATAAGTTTTCATATTTTTTTCTAGATCATTTAATGCAGGTTTTAGAAACCTTGCAGGTATCTCTTCCATACCAATTTCTAATAAAATATTCATCTTTCACCTCTATTTTTATGACTCTTTCCTTGTTGTCGTTTTCTCTTCATAAAAGAAAACTATCGCTTCATAATTCAGCGTTAGTTTCCTTAACGAAGGGAAACTATAAAAAGGAAGAGTATACTTGATTTCAATTCATTTTCTTCTAATGATTACTTTTTAAGCAACGGATATCCCAGGTCTTTTCTTGCCTGTAAGAATACTTCAGCACATCTTTTAGACATATTTCTAACTCTCAATATATAAGATTGTCTCTCTGTTACAGAGATAGCTCCCCTGGCATCCAATACATTAAATATATGAGACCCTTTCAATACAAGGTCATAGGCCGGGAATACCAGCCCTTCATCTAATATCTTATGAGCTTCAGTTTCACATTCATCAAACCATCTAAAATGCATATCCAAGTCAGCTAGTTCAAATGAATATTTTGATTGTTCATATTCATACTGTAATCTCATATCTCCATATTTAATTCCAGGTGCCCATTCCAGATCATATACACTCTCTTTTTCTTGAATATATAGAGCTATTCTTTCTAAACCATAGGTAATCTCAACTGGAGTAACATCCAGCTCAATTCCTCCTACTTGTTGGAAATAAGTAAATTGAGTGATCTCCATACCATCTAACCATACTTCCCATCCGAGTCCCCATGCACCCAGTGTAGGAGATTCCCAGTCATCTTCTACAAATCTAATATCATGCTTTAATGGATCTATTCCTAGCATCTGTAAACTCTCTAAGTAAAGCTCTTGGATATTAAGTGGTGATGGTTTCATTATTACTTGAAATTGATGATGCTGGTATACTCTATTTGGATTTTCACCATATCTACCATCTTTTGGTCTTCTTGATGGTTCTACATAGGCTGTACTCCACGGTTCAGGTCCTAATGCCATCAATGTAGTGTTAGGATTGAATGTTCCTGCACCTGTTTCTATATCGTATGGATTTCCTATTACACATCCCTTTGACGCCCAAAATTGTTGTAACGCCATTATCATATCTTGAAAATTCATTCTTGCCTCCTCGACTCTTTCCCTGTTGTCGTTTTCCCTCAATTCAAGGAAAACTATTGCTAATATTTTTAGCTTTAGTTTCTTTCCAATGAGAGAAACTATAAAAAGGAAGAGTTATTTTTTTTCTTTCTTTCTAATATAATTACTTCCAGTATCAGTAAAAATACTCCTACATTGATCCAGACGTCTGCCATATTAAATACAAACTTCCAAATACCTCTGAAATCTGCAAAATCAACTACAAATCCTCTGTATATCCTGTCTATCATATTTCCAATAGCTCCTGCCAGTATAAAGGCATATGCATATTTTGAGATAACTTCATGAGGTTTCAACTGCTTTATCATAAAATAGATTATCCCTAATATAGCCACTATAGCTACTATACTAATCGTTCTGATTTCCCCCTGGAACATTCCAAAGGCCACTCCATAATTTTTCACATAGGTTATATGAAAAAAATCATTTAAAACTCCTACAGTCTCTCCCTCTAACATAGATCCAGCTACTAATTCCTTAGTCCATTGATCTATACCTAAAAGGGCTATAATTAAAATAATTAATTTCATATTTCCCCCGTTTAATTTAGAGAAGAGAGGAAAGACCTCAATCTATCCTCTCTGCTTCAGTTAGTAATTATTAATTAGCTGTAAGAACATCTGTACATCTAGGACAAATATCAGAATATTCTGCATCCGTTCCTAAGTTTTCAGAGTATTTCCAGCATCTTTCACATTTTTCTCCCGCTGCATGGCTGACTCTCAAGCTTAATCCTTCTATCTCTTCAGCCGCTGTAAATTCTGGTGACATTTCATCTACAAGATCAAATTGAGACACTAAGAATACCATCTCTAGAAGATCTGAATTAGAATTAACAAAAGTTTTTAATTTTTCATCGGCTATGTATAACTCTAATTTTGCATCTAAGGCATTACCGATTATCTTGTTCTCACCTTGTCTGGCTTTTTCTAAGAGCTTATTCACTTCTTTTCTAAGTTTTGAAATCTCATCCCACTTAGCTCCTAACTCTTCATTGATCCATTCAGGTTTAGCTTCATACCAAGAAGTAAGCATCACAGAATCTGTGTCTTTAGCTGCTTCCGGTAATTTACCCCAAATTTCTTCCGCTGTAAATGACAATACAGGTGAGATCATCTTAGTTATTGCAACCAGTACTTCATACATAACAGTTTGAGCTGATCTACGAGCGTTTGAATCAGTTTTTTCTACATATAACCTGTCTTTGATTATATCCAGATAGAATGCTGACATCTCCAGTCCAGCAAAGTAATGAATATCATTGAATAAATTATAGAATTCATATTTATCATAGTTAGCCGTTACATTAGTTTTTAATGTCTCCAATCTATGCAATGCCCACTTATCTATCTCAGTTAAATCTTCATATGCTACTTTATCCGTTGCAGGATTAAAGTCATTGATATTTCCTAAAATATATCTGGCAGTATTTCTAACTCTTCTATAAGATTCTGATGTTTGCTTGATTGCATTATCGGATATTCTTACATCATCACTGTAGTCTACCGATGCACACCACAGTCTCAAGATATCTGCTCCATATGTATTTATTATATCCATAGGATCTACTGTGTTTCCTACTGATTTAGACATCTTTTTACCATTTTTATCATTTACAAATCCATGAGTTAAGATAGTTTTATAAGGTGCGTCTCCAGTAGAACCGATAGAAGTTAATAATGAAGTTTGGAACCAACCTCTATGCTGATCCGAACCTTCTAAATATAGGTCTGCTGGTCTTCTTAAGTAATCTCTAGTATTTAACACACTCCTATGAGATACTCCAGAATCAAACCATACATCCATAATATTTGTTTCTTTTCTTAATTCTATATCTGTTAAATTGTATTTAGCTAATAGTTCTTCTCCGATTAACTCTTCAGCTGAATATTTAATCCATGCTGCCGAACCTTCTTTTTTAACTAATGCAATAACTTTATCAGCTATTTCAGAGTTGAAAATCTCCTCTCCAGTCTTGTTGTTATAGAAGATAGGGATATGTACTCCCCAAGTTCTTTGTCTGGAGATACACCAGTCAGGTCTATTCTCCATCATAGTTGTTAATCTATTTCTTCCCCATGCAGGTAAAAACTCTACGTCTTCAAGGGCTTTTAATGCTTTTTCTCTAATATCAGAACCCTCTATCTTTACGAACCATTGCTCTGTAGCTCTAAAGATTACAGGAGTTTTACTTCTCCAGTCATGCGGATAAGAATGCTCGATTATTTCTGTGTGTAACAGGTGACCTGTCTCAGCCATATATGCTAAGATAGCTTTATTTGCTTTTTGATAGAACATCCCAGAGAATCGCTCCCCGGCTTCATCTGTTAAGTGACCATCTTGATCTACCGGACAGATTACTTCTATACCGTATCTTGTAGCTACTACATAGTCATCCTGACCATGTCCAGGTGCCGTATGTACACAGCCGGTACCAGCTTCCAACGTTACATGATCTCCCAATATAATTAGACCTGTTCTATCTAAAAATGGATGCTTATATGTTAATTTTTCTAATTCTGCACCTTTAAATTTCTTGATTAATTCAGCATTTTCAAT
>JAUXGP010000242.1 GCA_030621995.1 Psychrilyobacter sp. | reverse complement strand
CAGAGAGTGTATTGAGTGAGGTGTACAACCTAAAGTGTAAGGTAACCAATGATGGAGAGGGGAATCCATACGTAATTCCATTAATTTAAGGAGGAGAAATGAAGATTTTTTTTGTTATTTTATATTCGTTGATATTGAGCATTCCACTATTTGCATTAAAAATAGAAGGGGATACTGTAGTAGATACCCAAGGAAATAAAATTGAATTGAAAGAATACAATAAAATAGTAGTAATAGATCCAGCAGTAGTAGAGATCATATATCTGATAGGGGGAGAGAATAAGATTGCCGCCATAGCAAATACTATGAATAAAGATATATGGCCTATGAAAAAGACAAGAGAACTTCCAGGAATTGGAACGATATATAAACCCTCCATTGAAAAAATTATATCCTATGAACCAGACCTGGTAATATTAAATCCTATGATATCAGGGTTTGGGAAATCATTGAAGGAAAGAGGGATTCCGTATATTGTAAATAATGGGAATAAATTTGAGGAGATCTTAGACAATGTTCAGGTATATGGAAAGATAGTAAACAATCAGGAGAAAGCAGATTTAGTTGCTGGAGAGTACAGGGCTAAATTAAGAAAAATAGAGGGAAAATTAGCAGAAGCACCATTAAACTACAAGGGAGCTTTCTTATTTAGTACCTCTCCTATGATGGCTTTTAACTCTAAATCTCTGCCAGGGCAGGTATTTGAAATATTGGGGATTAAAAATATAGCTGATAATTTACCGGGAGGAAGACCTATTCTTTCATCTGAATATATAGTATCTCAAAATCCGGATATATTATTAGGGGCTATGGGAATTAATAAAAAAGAGGATATATTGAATAGCAACCCGGTTATAATGAGGACAACTGCAGGGAAAAAAGGGAATATTGCAATAGTTGAATCTTCGAAAATATTGAGACCAACACCTAGAATCATAGATGTAGTAGAGGAGTTATATGAAGAATTGAGAAGTTGGAATTAAAAATAATATAATTATTGAGTTGGTTGACAAAAGTAAAGATTGAGAGTATAATGTGCAACGTAATATAAAATTAAATACATTGTTTGACTTGAAATAGTCGATTCAATGGTGCTGTGAGAGTGTCGTTAGGCAAAATTGTCCATCTCATTGGTGCTACAGGAGTATCATTAAGCTAAAGCTCATCCTGTGAATTGATATATTTTAAGTTGAACCTTTGAGGGTCAACTTTTTAATGTTGACCTTTTTTGTTGTGTTTATTTATTTTTAGGAGGAAGAGATGAAGAGAAGTTTTTACAAAACGTTACTTATATTGGCACTGCCGATAACAATTCAAAGTTTAATATTGGCATCTGTAAATATGGCAGATGTATTTATGATTGGGAAATTAGGAGGGATGGAAGTTGCATCCTTGGGCTTAGCCAATCAAATAGTATTTTTGATGACAACTTTTATTATGGGAGTAAACAGTGGAGCAGCAGTATTTATTGCTCAATACCATGGTAAGAAGGATTATTCCAAGGTGAAATATATCGTGTCCATATCTACTATACTGAGTATATTGATGGCCTTATTTTTCTGGTATATATCTTATATTACGCCGGAATATATAATGGGGATTTATACAAAGGATCCACAAGTTATAGCTACAGCTTCTAAATACCTCAGGGTAGTAGCCTGGTCATATGTAGCTTCAGCTGTGTCATTTACATTCTCTATATTACTCAGAGGAATAGGAGAGAGTCGGCTGCCTATGCTGACTAGTTTTTTATCACTGACAATAAATATAGTACTAAACTATTTACTTATATTTGGTAACTATGGATTCCCACAATTGGGAGTAGAAGGAGCAGCCTTAGCTACCTCTATTGCAAGAGGTGTAGAGTGTGTAGTAGTAGTGGGGGTAATCTATAAGAGAAGATACCCGATAGCTATCAAATTAAAAGAATTCTTCTCCTTTGATATAACAGTACTGAAATTATTTATTGCTACAGCTGGAGCAGTTATAGTAAATGATATATTGTGGGCTTTGGGTCAGACTGTGTATAGTGGAATCTATGGAAGGATTGGAACGGAGTCACTGGCAGCAATAAACATTGAAAATAGTTTTGAGAGATTGGCAGTAGTTGGAATAATTGGGTTTGCCAATGCAGCCACAGTAATGATAGCTCATAAAATAGGACAGGGAAAGTTAAGTGAAGCATACTCAGATGGAAAAAAATTCTATAAGGTATCTTTTATCTTGGCACTAATGCTGGCAGTACCTCTAGCTATGTTATCTTCTAAGTTAGTTGGAATGTATAATGTAGATGAAAATGTATTGAGACTTAGTAAATATACCTTGATAGCTTTCTGTATATCATTCCCGTTTAAGGCACTTAGTATGACTAAAATGGTAGGAGTCCTAAGAGGTGGAGGAGATACGAAATTCGCCATGGGTATAAATCTTATAGCCCTATGGATGGTAGGAATACCACTAGCGATATTTGCGGCTTTCTATCTAGGTTTGCCGATATATCTGGTATATTTAGCTACCCTGAGTGAGGAGTTTGTCCGTATAGCTATTGGAATGAAAAGGTTTGTAAGTAAGAAATGGATAAATAAACTGGCATAAGACATAAAAACAGGCAGCCAATGGCTGCCTGTTTTTATGTCTTTTATTTTCTTATATATTCTTAGGCAGAACCTTATTTAAAACTACTCCTACAATAGCTGCTACAGCTAGACCAGATAGAGAAACAGTTTCCCAAATAACCACGTTGCTTATAGCTATTCCCAAAACAAAGATAAGGGAAGCAATGATTAAATTTCTTGAATGGGCAAAATCTAATTCAGCTTCAATCAATGTTCTCACTCCTACACTTGAGATCATGCCAAATAAGATGATAGATATTCCTCCCATAACAGGAGTAGGAATGGTCTGTAAGACAGCACCAAATTTCCCTATGAAAGATAGAATAACGGCATAGACGGCTGCAATTCTTAAAACAGCGGGGTCATACACTTTGGTAACAGCCAATACACCGGTATTCTCGCCATAAGTTGTGTTAGCAGGTCCGCCAATAAACCCTGCAAAAAGTGTAGCTATTCCATCTCCTAACATAGTTCTGTGAATTCCCGGTTCATCAAAGAAGTTTTTCCCGACAACAGCACCATTAGTTGTAATATCTCCAATATGCTCTATAAATACCACTAAGGCAATGGGAGCTATTGCAATAACCGATGTCCACGAAAATGCCGGCATAGTCGTAAGATCCTTTAGGGCACTGTCTGTAAACCCGATCCATTTAGCATT
>JAUXGP010000082.1 GCA_030621995.1 Psychrilyobacter sp. | reverse complement strand
GTCCCTTAGTTATAGGATCAAAACTTCCTGCACATACTGCTACTATTTTTTTCATCTTACATCTCCATTACTATTTCATAGTCATTATTGTTTTTTTCTTCATTTTTCTTATCTTTATTTTTTTTCAGGACAAATTCCTTGTTACGTAATTTTAAATATCCTGTTATAAACTCTATATAGGCCTCACAAATAAAATCGTACAACTCCACAGTTGTAGTCAACCTTATCCTCCTAATATCGTCATCTTCCGCTATCTCCCTTATCTCTCTCATTATATCCAGGATGATACTCTCTTTAGATTTCACGCTGCCAGTTCCATGGCAGCATGGACAAGGTTTTTGATAGTATTTAGCCAGGGGGCTCCCCTGTCTTTTTCTCGTCATCTCAACCAGACCCAGGTCTGTAAAATGGATAATATTATTTTTTATCCTGTCTTTTTTTAAGCTTTCTTCCAATGTTTCCACTACTTTCAGCTTGTCTTTTTCCACCTTCATATCGATAAAATCTATGATGATAATCCCGCTGAGGTTTCTAAGCCTCAGCTGTCTTGCTATCTCTATGGCTGCTTCTACATTGGTTTCCACTACAGTCTCTTCCAGGTTCATCACCCCTGTATTTCTGCCTGTATTTACATCTATACTTATGAGAGCTTCTGTCTTTTGGATGATCAAATATCCTCCGCAGTCTAACCATACCCTTTCATTTAGAGCTGTCTCCAACCCTTTAGTTACATTGTAGTGATCGAAAATATGGAGGGAACTCTCAAATAATTTCACCTTGGTTTTAAAAGTATTGTCGGAAAATGCCTTTACATAGTCCACTATCTCCCAATATCTTTTTTCATCATCTATTATTAACTCATCTATTTGATTGGAAAAAACATCCCTTACAGTCCTTGTGACCATATCATTATCACAATACAGGGTCTCCCCTGTCCTGCTTTTTTTAAAATTGCTCTCTATATCTTTCCATTTTTTCACCAAATATTCAATCTCCCTTTCAAAGTGAAGATCGGTCTTGTCCTTGGCTGCCGTCCTTAGGATAACTCCCATCTCATTGGGTTTTATCTTACCGATCAAGGTCTCCAGCCTCCCTCTCTCTTCAGGCTCCTTTATCTTTTGTGAGATAGCAATATGGCTATCGTTTGGCATCAACACCAAATATTTCCCCGGTATAGTATAGTGGGTAGTCACACGAGCCCCCTTATCACCCCGGGGTTCCTTTACTATTTGGACGATTATTTCATCTCCTACACTGAGGATCTCTTCTATGGGTTTCTTGCTGTTTTCTACACCATTTAAATATTTTTCCTCAAATTCACGTAGATCCCGGACATGCAAAAAAGCATTTTTTTGTGTGCCTATATCCAAAAATGCTGATTCCATCCCCGGTAATACATTGGCTACTCTAGCCTTATATATATTACCATTTATTCTATTTTGTTCATTCCTCTGTATAAAAAATTCTGTGAGTTTATCCCCCTCTAAAAGGGCTGCTCTCTCCTCAAAATCACTTATACTTATTATTATCTGATTCATAATATACCACTCTCTAAAATTTTATTTAAGATCTCTTTTCTAGTATATTCTACCTCATTTACTACCACTTTTTCTAGGGGTAAGTTATTATCTATTTTCAGATTCATCCTGCCCTTAAAAAATAATTTATTTTTTTTCTTCATTCCCACTATTTTAGAGATGTTTTTCTCATGGGTAACTATATCCAAAGTTTCTAAATTTAAAGATCTTAAAAATCTCCCATAGATCTCTGTCTCAACAATCTCTTTAAAAGCCGGATGAAATGGTCCTGCCTGAATTACCCCGTCTTCACAAAGATCATCCGATGGCTGCAACCCTACTCTGATTATATTTATATCATTTAATTCAAATAAAACCATTATTGGCAGAACCCTTTCCACAGCACCCTCTAAATCCATGGGACTGTATTCTTTATCATAGTACATTTTTTCCAATTTCGTATTATTTATAACCAACGTCGGGTATACCCTTACCATATCCGGTTTTATCTTCACTACCTTTTCTGCTGTTTCAAAATCCGTCTTGTCGGTAGATCCGGGCAGTCCCGGCATCACTTGGATACCTAATTTAAAACCATATTCTTGAATTAAAGTAGAAGCCGCTTCTACAATACTGGATTTATAACCCCTTTCAGACCGAGACAGCACCTCATCATCCAGAGACTGGACTCCTAACTCTATAGTTGTCACACCATATTTTAGGAGGAGATCCAATATTTTCTCATTAATATAATCAGGTCTTGTGGACAGTCTAATCCCATCTACAAGACCTGCATCGATATATGGCTTTACTGTAGCTAAATAACTTTCCTGTATCCTCTTGTCTATCCCTGTAAAGGTTCCACCAAAAAATGCTACTTCTTTTACTGAATTTTTTGGTAGAAGCTCTAAATGTTCATCTATTATCTCTATAATATCAGAACATGCGACATCTGTTTCCCGGCCGTTTATTTTGACTTGATTACAAAATACACAGGTATGGGGACATCCAAAGTGACTTATGAATACAGGTATATTATAGTGTTTCAATATATTTTATTCCCAGACTGTCACAGGCATGTTTTGCGGCTTTCTGCTCTGCTGTTTTTTTATTTTTTCCCTCTCCTGATCCCACTAATTTCTTATTCATAAATACACCTATCTTAAAGAATTTAGCATGATCCGGTCCGTCTTCACCTATAAGCTCATAAGTAGGTACTTCCTTATATTTTCTTTGGCTGTACTCCTGTAGGGCTGTTTTAAAATCTATCAGTTCATCATTTTCATAGATATGCTCTATCTCATAAACCAGGTGAGATAACCCATATTTTCTAGCTGTTTCCAGGTCTGAATCCAGATAGATAGCTCCTAATACTGATTCAAATACATCTCCTAAGATAGAAGATCTATCCCTTCCGCCAGTGACTTCCTCTCCCTTACTCAGGAAAAGATATTCACCTAATTTTAATTTTCTCGATATTTTTGCTAATACCGGTTCACTTACTACCATTGATTTTAATTTAGCCAGATCACCCTCTGAGGAGTCTTTAAAATTTTTATATAAATATTCAGTAACGACAAGATCTAGAACTGCGTCTCCTAACAGTTCTAGTCTTTCGTTGCTTATTTTTTTATATTCCTTATTTTCATTTCCATAAGATCTATGAAGTAAGGCATGTTTTAAAAGTTTTTTATCCTCAAAAGTGTGACCTAGAATTTTTTCTAATTCCAAGTATTTTTTCATCATTTCCACCTTTTTGACTCTTCCTTCTTATGGTTTCTCTTCATAAAAGAAACCAAAGCTAGAGTATCTAGCAATAGTTTTCCTTAGCGAAGGGAAAACGACAACAAGGAAAGAGTGTATTTTAGTTCTCGTATTTTTTCATGATTATTACTGCGTTATGCCCACCAAATCCTAATGATGTAGATATTCCTACTCTTATTGCTTTATTTCTAGCTTCATTTGGAATGTAATCTAAATCACATTCTTCATCTGGATTTTCATAGTTAATAGTCGGCGGCATTACTCCCTCGTCGATTCCAAGAGCTAATATTACACCTTCCATTCCACCTGCTGCTCCAAGTGCATGACCTGTAGCTCCCTTAGTAGATGATACTGCTAAATCTTTAGCATGATCTCCGAAAACAGTCTTTATTGCCATAGTTTCCAACCTGTCATTAGCTGGTGTAGAAGTTCCATGTGCATTGATATAGTCAACTGTAGTTTTATCTATATTCCCTTGCTTTAAAGCCATCTCAATAGCTCTTGCTGCTCCCTCTCCACCTGGTCCAGGAGAAGTGATATGATGTGCGTCACAAGTTTCTCCGTATCCTACGATCTCTGCATATATCTTTGCTCCACGTGCTTTAGCCTGCTCTAATTCCTCTAAGATCACTATTCCTGATCCCTCTCCCATTACAAATCCATCTCTGTCCACGTTAAATGGTCTGGATGCTTTTAACGGTTCATCATTTCTAGTAGATAATGCTTTCATATTAGCAAAACCTGTGATTGCAAATTCTGTGATGCAAGCTTCAGTTCCGCCTGCTATCATAGTATCAGTTTTTCCATGTCTAATCATCTCAAAAGCATCTCCAATTGAGTGAGTTCCTGCTGCACATGCAGTTACTATTGATTTATTTGGTCCCTTGGCACCAGTGTATATCCCTACATTTCCCGAAGCCATATTAGCTATCATTGCAGGTATTGTGAATGGAGATACTCTTCTCGCACCTTTATTTAATAAAACTTTATGTTGAGCTTCAAAAATTTCCATCCCACCAATTCCAGAACTAACTATAGTTCCTACAGAGGCTGCATTTTCATCAGTTATCTCAAATTTTGCATCTTCCAATGCCATCTTAGCTGCCGCTATGGCAAATTGTGTATTTCTGGCTAATTTTTTCACTTCTTTTTTCTCGATTCCAAAATCCAAAGGATTGAAATCAGTTACTTCTCCTGCTATTTTTACAGATGTATTTTCAGTATCAAAACTCTCTATCTTCTTTATTCCACACTCTCCGGCTTTTATTTTAGCCCAAGATTTTTCTACCCCTGTTCCTAAGGCAGTTATCATCCCTACCCCAGTAATTACAACTCTTCTCATCTCTTCACCTCATAATATTTAAGTTTTTTTAAATAACTATCTCTAAATTGTAGCTTCCTACCAAATGTTGATTTTCTATTATCATATCTAATCTACAGACAGTTTTTTAAATAAAAAGCAACGTGACATTGCACCCAGTTAAATAATAAAAATGATAGGGGATACAACTCCCCTATCTATAATCTTTTATTTAGCTGCGTTTACAAAATTAAGCACATCTTGAACAGTTCTGATTTTTTCAGCATCTGCATCAGGAATTTCGACATCAAATTCTTCTTCGAATGCCATGATTAATTCAACTGTATCCAATGAATCTGCTCCTAAATCGTCGATGAAGTTCGCCTCTAAAGTTACTTGATCCGCGTCTACACCTAATTGATCTACTATTACTTCTTTAATTTTATCTAACATAATTTATTCCTCCTTGAATTTAATTTATACTCTATAATAATAACAAATTTTGTACATTTTTTCAACCTTAAAAAGGTTTTAAGGCATTATCATACCGCCATTAACACTTAAAGTCTGACCAGTTATGTAAGTGGACATATCCGATGCTAAAAATAACACTGCGTTGGCTATATCTTCCGGTTCTCCCATCTTACCCAGTGGTATTGTGTTCAACATAGTTTCCTTTGCAGCAAAACTTATAACATTTGTCATATCTGACTTTATATACCCCGGTGCAATAGCATTTACCCTTACGTTTCTCTTAGCTGATTCACGAGCCAGTGATTTAGTCATCCCTATAAGCCCGGCTTTAGAGGTCGCATAGTTTACCTGCCCCATATTTCCTGTAAGCCCTACTACAGAGGTCATATTTATAATCGATCCGGATCTTTGCTTAGTCATAGTTCTATAAAAACCTTGAGTTACATAAAATACACCCTTTAGGTTTACATCCATAACTGAGTCCCAGTCTTCATCTTTCATTCTCATAAACAGTCCGTCTCTTGTGATACCGGCATTATTTACCAGGATATCTACCCTGCCAAATTTTTCGATAGTCTTGTTTACCAGATTTTTTACAGCTTCCTTAGAAGTCACATCAGTTTGCACTGCCAAGGCTTCTACACCGTATTTAGCAGATATTTCACTGGCTATCTCTTCTATTTTTTCTATTGCAGAACTTCCGATTATCACTACATCAGCTCCATTTTCAGCTAATTTTTCTACAACAGATCTTCCGATTCCCCTTGTAGATCCAGTAACTACTGCTACCTTACCCTTTAAATCTATCATAATAGTCTCCTTATATTGATTCGACATTTACCACTTCTAAAGTTTTATCTATCTTTCTAACTAAACCTTTCAATACTTTTCCAGGCCCGATCTCATAGAATTTAGTTACTCCATTATCCCTTAATTTTTCAATTATTTCAACCCATCTTACAGGACCAAAAGTTTGGTGGTATAATTCTTCCTTTATTTTTGCAGTATCCTTTAAAAACTCTACTCCTGTATTAGATAATATCTCGACATTTCCTTCTATAAAATTAAATTTATCAAAATTAGCTTTTAATTTATCTCCTGCCGGTTTCATCAGCGATGAATGAAATGGTCCAGATACTGCTAATACCATAGCTCTTCTGGCTCCTGCCGTCTTTAACTCCTCACATGCTGCAGCAATAGCATCTTTTGATCCAGCTATTACAGTCTGCTTAGGTTCATTGTAGTTTACAGCTTCCACTATTCCATCTATATTTTTACAGATTTCCTCAATCTTAGCTGATTCCAGTCCAATGATAGCTGCCATGGTTCCGTCTACCTCTCCTGAAACCGCATTCATAATCTCCCCTCTAAGGGCAGTTAATCTCACTGTATCACAAGTTGATAATACGTTAGCTGCTCCTAGGGCTGAGTACTCTCCCAATGAATGTCCTGCCACATAATCTGCTTCAATCCCGCTGTCTTTCAATAACTCAGTCAATACCAATGACATAGTTACTATTGCAGGCTGTGTATATTTTGTTTGTTTTAACTTCTCCTCAGGTCCATTAAACATAGTTTCTTTTAGATCTAATTCTAAGCTCTCAAAAATTTCATCGAAATATTTTTTGGCCATCTCATTTGTTTCATATAATTCTTTACCCATTCCAACATATTGTGTTCCTTGTCCTGGATATATAAACGCTATTTTTGACATTTTTCCTCCCTTAATCATAACACCTGTAATTTATATCATATAACACCTGTTATGTCAAATTTTGCATGATTAATATGCCCACTTCATAACACATGATGCGTACGTTAATCCGGCTCCAAAGCCTACCAATGCTATATTATCACCTTTTTTAATCATTCCTTTTTCCAATGCTTCTCCCAATGCTAATCCAACAGAAGCTGCTGAGGTATTCCCGTATCTATCCAAATTGATCACAAATTTTTCTACCGGGAATTTCAATCTTTTGGCTGCTGAATTTATAATCCTCATATTAGCCTGGTGGGGTACGATCAACTCTAATTCGTCTATATCTATACCTGTATTTTCCAGCACTTTTTCCACTGCTCCAGGCATGGCTTTTACTGCAAATTTAAACACTTCCGGCCCCTTCATCTTAAGATAATGAGATCTGTTATCTACAGTTTCATGAGTTGCAGGAGTTCTGGATCCGCCTGCCGGGATGACCAAAACGTCATCTAAATCT
>JAUXGP010000021.1 GCA_030621995.1 Psychrilyobacter sp. | reverse complement strand
GTATAATACCATTAAATTGTGAAAAAAATAATTTTTGAAAATTATGTCTTTTTTTAAAAATGTAAATTAATGGATTGTTAGTTGACATAGTTTCTATTTATTTTATACAATAGGTTACGGGGGAATTAAAAGAAGGTAAAAAAATATAAAAGCGCCTGAACTTCTGAATGAGTTCTCAATATTAATAAGACATGAGACCAGAAGTTGACGAGGGCTAGGGAAATCGAAAATCGGCGGGTACCCTAGAGGTTGTCACAACCTAAAGAAGGAACAAAAATAATCGGTGACGATTATTACAAAAATCTTCTAGTGACTATTTTCTTTTAAAATATAACCCTTTGGATCTGCGGATCTAAAAGAACATTTGAAATCAAATATTTTAGGAGGAAGTAAAAAATGTGTGGAATTGTAGGGTACATAGGAAATAAAGAACCGAAGGAAGTCTTATACAGTGGGTTATCAAAATTGGAATACAGAGGGTATGATTCAGCCGGAATCTCAATTTTAAGTGACGACGGACTTATGAAAACATTTAAATCAGTGGGTAAATTAGCAAATTTAGGTGAGACAATAAAAGACAAAGAGATCCCGGGTCATGTAGGGATAGGGCATACCAGATGGGCTACTCATGGAGTACCCAGTACTAGAAACTCCCATCCTCATAATTCGCAGGATAATAAGCTATCCCTTGTACATAATGGGATAATAGAAAATTATGCAGAGTTAAGGGAAGAATTAAAAAATAAAGGATATAAATTTTTATCTGATACGGATACCGAAGTTATAGTCCACCTGTTAGAGGATAATTATACCGGAAATCTATTGGAGTCGGTATTTAAGATATTACCGATCTTAGATGGAGCCTATGCAATAGGGGTAATTTCATCGGAAGAGCCGGATGTTTTGGTAACTGCAAGAAAGGGGTCGCCGTTAGTCATAGGCTTGGGAGCAGATGAAAAATATATAGCATCAGACGTACCGGCAATCCTGGAATATACTGACAGAGTAATCTTTTTAGAAGATGGTGATGTAGCGCTATTAAAAAAAGATGAGATAAAGATATGGGATTTGGAAAGAAATGAAAAAACTACAAAGGAAACAAAGATAGAATGGTCATTAGAAGCAGCAGAGAAAGGCGGATATGACTACTTCACCCTGAAGGAGATCCATGAGCAGCCAAGAGTGATCGCAGAGACTCTAAAGGGGAAGATAAAGGGAGATAGTGCTATCATAGATGAGATCTCATTGACAGAGGAAGAATTAGAGAATATAACCAAGATTCATATGGTAGCCTGCGGAACATCTTATCATGCTGCTCTGGTAGGTAAATATATCATTGAGCAGGAGTTAAGAATACCGGTGGAAGTGGAAGTAGCATCTGAATTTAGATATAAAAATCCGATAATTGCTAAGACAGATCTGGTGATCCTGATATCTCAATCAGGAGAAACTGCAGATACATTGGCAGGATTGAGAGAGGCTAAAAAAAGTGGAGCTAAGGCAATAGGGATAATCAATGTAATGGGAAGTACTATATCCAGGGAAGCTGATGGGACAGTATATACCAATGCAGGTTTGGAGATAGGGGTAGCTTCTACTAAGGCATTTGTATCACAACTGGTAGCCCTGTATATTTTTACTCTATATCTAGGGGAGAAAAAAGGGATATTAGGAGTGGAAAGAAGAAGGTATATAATTGAAAATTTAAATAAATTACCAAATATTGTAGAACAAATATTGGATACAGAAGATGATATAAAGGGAAAAACAACAATATTGGATAGAGTGGGATCCGCTATATTTATAGGCAGAAATATAAATACAGCAATAGCCTATGAGGGAGCCTTGAAATTAAAGGAAATCTCATATATCCATGCAGAGGGATACCAGTCAGGGGAACTAAAGCATGGTCCTATAGCACTTATAAATGAAGATTGCCCGCTGATAGCAATAGCTACTAAAAGCGACACATATGATAAGGTAAAATCAAATATAGAAGAAGTAAGAGCAAGGGGTGGAAAGATATTGACGGTAGCTACCGTAGGAGATACGGAGATAGGAGGAATATCAGATGAAGTTATCTATATACCGGAGATAGATGAATTATTTTCGCCGGTGATAAACGTTATACCGCTACAGATATTATCGTATTATGCTGCTGTAAATAGAGGTGTAGATGTAGATAAACCTAGAAATTTAGCTAAATCTGTGACTGTAGAATAAGGAGTTGTGATACTTTTTTAGAATCAGGGGGGAGAGAGATGTTAAGAACAGCAATATTTATGGAGATTAATGAGATAGAAAACCTGGATGAAAGAAGGGTGGATCTTAGATCGGAACTGATTTTTAATCCAAATGATCGTATGGCATTGAAGGAGTTAGGAGCAATACTATGTTTTCAAAAAAAAACAGATGATGCCATAGATGTCTATAAGAAAGTGTTGGAATTAGATCCAGAAAATGCAGAGTATATGGCATATCTGGGATATCTTTATTATGAAAAGGATGATTTCCCAGAGGCTATAGAACTATTTAATAAAGCTTTAGATATAGACCCGGAAGCTCCGTTTGTATATTTTTTATTGGGAAATGCGTATTCAAGAATAGGCAGAATAGTAGACGCTATAAGAGCTTATGATTTGGCGATATTTTTAGACTTTGATATCTATGATGCCCATGTAGAATTCGCTATAAAATATGAGAGGATGGGACGATTAAAAAGAGCACTAAAGGAATATATAGCTGCTTATGAAATTGATCCAAGAGATGAAGCTGTTAAAGAAAAGATAGATTTTTTAAGAGAAAAGACAGGGAAATAAAACCCAGATTATTAAAATATTTAACAAGAGGAGAGATGATTTATCATCTCTCCTCTTGTATTAAACAGACCTGAGAAGCTCAATAGTTACAGTAGTTCCCTTATTAAACTCACTTTCAATATAGATATTTCCATCATGCAGTTTGATGATATCTTTTACAATGGAAAGACCCAGCCCAAAACTATTTTTTTGTCTGTTCCGGCTTTCATCCTGGATATAAAATCTTTCGAAGACATGTTTTAAATTTTCTTTTGGAATTCCCTTACCCTGATCTTTAATTACTATATAATGGTATTTCTTTTTATGGAATGAATCGATAGAGATCTCCCGGTTTTCAGGTGTATATTTAGAGCTGTTTTTTAATAGCTCTCTCAATGCTTGAAGGATTAGATCTTTATCGGCATCTAAAATAGATATTTTATTTCGTATAATTTTATAGGTGTGATTTTTATCTATAAGTTGTTGTTTTTCCATAAGTTCATGAATTAAAGCAGATATTTCAAAGGGAACAATGTTATTTTTTAATGTATTGTTTTCTTTGCGAGCTAAAAAAAGAAGTTTCTTTAGAAGGTTTTCCATATTATTAACCTCTTTTAAAATTTCTGCAATGCCCCGATCCACCATAACAGGGTCAGATTTTGCTCCTGCATTTAAAAGGTCGGTGTACCCCTTGATTACTGCCAGCGGGGTTCTGAGTTCATGGGAAGCATTGGAGATAAATTTATTTTGAGATTTAAAGGATATATCTAATCTATCGATCATCTCATTTATAACCATTGAAAGTTTTCCCAGTTCATTGTTTGGATTTATAATGGTAATTCTTTTACTCAGGTCATATCTATTGATTTTTTTAGCAGTCTTAGTGATTTCGTGTATCGGTGATTGGATGATCTTATCGATTTTTTTCACCACACCAAGTGAGATTATCAGGATAAAAACACTGGTAAAGAAAAGAGAATTCATAAGAGCTATAATATCGTTTTTTACTTCGTCTGAATCAGAATAAATTTGGAGATAAATTTCTTTATCTCCCAGTTTAAGAAATAAATTTTTTACAATCAGGATGTTCCCGCCATTTAGTAAAAATTGAAATTCTCCCAATTCTTTTTTGTAATCGTGAACAGTCTCTGTAGATGCACTGGAAAAAACAATTCCATGATATATCAAGTTAATGTGTAAAGAGGGATCACGTCCCTGAGTTAGAGAAAACTCAGCTAATTTTTTATTTATTAATTTTACTGCGGATGCTTTATTCAAATGTTTTATAGCTTTTAAATCTTTGTGAATAACAAGACTTGTTTTGTTTATTTCCGATTTGATCCTCCTATCTTCCCAATTTAAAAATACCAGGATGATAACTATATGCATAGAGATTAAAATAATCAGCATGGATGATAGATAGGAGGTGATCACAGTCCGTTTAATAGAGATATGTTTATCCATAAATTACCTTATTATATATCCGATACCTCTAACATTTTCAATTAGTTTTTCAGAAAAATCCTTATCCACTTTATTTCTAAGGTAGTTGATATACACCGATACAATATTATTGTTTTCTTCATAGAAACCTTGCCATAATTTATTTATGATCTCTTCCTTACTGATTACTTTTCCCTTATTCTCCAATAAAAGTTGTAATATCTTTAATTCTTTTTTTGTTAAATTTAATTCTACCCCGTCCCTTTCAGCTCTATAGGTATCCAAAAATATAGTGATCCCTTTATGAGAAAGGATCTTAGGTTCAGAATTTTTAGATTTTTTAGTATTAGCCTTTATTCTAGCTAAAAGTTCAGCAAATTCAAATGGTTTAGTTAGGTAGTCATCGGCTCCGGCATCGAAAGCAGAAATTTTATCATTGATGCTGTCTTTGGCTGTCAGCATAATTACAGGGACTTCAGAAAAAGTTCTGATCTCTTTGCAGACATCAATTCCGCTTCCATCTAAAAGCATGATATCTAAAATAATTAAGTTGTAATCATATTCTTTTATTAATTTAATAGCTTCCTCTCCCCTAGGGGTAATAAGAGTCTCGTAATGAGCGTATTTCAATTGAAATTCCAACAGTTGTGAAAGGCTGTTATCGTCTTCAACAATAAGAATTTTTTCCATGGTATATCATCTCCTTGTGTTTAAATAATATTTTGAATGCCCTTAAAGTTAATAAAAAACAGAAATTTAAGGTATCCATTTTAAAAAAAATAACGGTATTGTATATAATCATTATACTACATTTTTATCTAAAAGATGAATATATTTTAAGGGGGAATTAAGCTGGAAGTATGATTATTTTTAGTGGAAAAAAAACAGAAAAGATATTAAAATGAATTTAGTATATATAATGCAAATTTTTCAGGGGAAAGCGAAAAAAGAAAATAAAAGGGGAATGGAGGAGATTTAGAATGAAAAAAATTAACTTAATAGTTTTGATGGTAGTGATGGGAATATCAATTTTTTCAATGGACACCACTACCCTGGTCACAATAAATGTCATGGAAAAAGAAATAGAAAAAAAATTTATTATTGGTCATTCCAAAATACCCAATGAGGGGAAACCAATAGATTGCGAAGTTGAGGTAAATTTATTTGAAAAAAGCGGATTGGTAAGGCTTATAGGTAAAAATATTGTAGAGGTAAATGGGTTGATTATAAAATCTGAAGGTGGATTTTTTGATGAATATTTTAATGAAATAGTACGTTTAGTGAAAAATGAGATGAGTTATAAAAATTATAAAGACTATGAAATAAATCTAATCTTTGTAAGCGAGAAAGAAAATAAATTAATAGCCAAAAGATACTATATAATGTAAGTTTTAAATCTAAAAACAAAACCTGCTCATCGCCGATGAGCAGGTTTTTATTTTTAAAGACTTAGATCGCCGTATTTAATCCAGTTCTTTTTTCTCATGAATTCACTTATAAAATAAGTAAAAATCCCTGGAAGAATAAAGTGCAGGAGCAGAATTCCTAAGATTCCATCTGTACCCATGGTTTTGAAGGTGGCTATCTGCCCGACTAAACCGGAAGTTCCCATACCGGCACCGATTGAATTATTTTCCATATGGAATACAGTGGTTGCCAAGGGTCCCAAAATTGCAGAAGTGAGGATGATAGGCAGGGCAATAATCGGTTTTTTGAGAATATTAGGAACTTGCAGCATGGAAGTACCTAACCCTTGTGAGACCAATCCTCCAATCTTATTTTCCCTATAGCTGGAAACTGCAAATCCGACCATATGGGCAGCACATCCAACTGTAGCAGCCCCGGCAGCAATTCCTGATAATCCCAGAGAAATTGAGATGGCAGCACTGGATATAGGCAGGGTTAAGATAATTCCCATGACCACTGAAAGTGTAATTCCCATAGGGATAGGGTGAAGAGTTGTCAGAGTATTTATAAATATCCCGACATCTTTCATAAAATCAACCATAAAAGGTGAAACTAAGCTGGCTGCAAGCCCGCCAGAAATAATGGTTAGTGAAGGGATGAGGAGGATATCAAACTTTGTTTTACCGCTTATGAATCGTCCTATTTCAGCTCCTACAAGGGAAGCGATAAAAGCTCCTACAGGTTCTCCTATGGTTATTCCACCGCCGGCAGTAATAGTGCCAGCTCCCAGTGCACCACAAATAATAGCTGAAAATATAGCTAAAGGATGAACTTTTAAACTGTAGGCTACCCCGGCACCGATAGCAGGACCCATCATCCATTGAGCTATTTGTCCGTAGTGGGACAAGAAGTTAAGCCCTGTATAAACCCCGATTTGTTTTAAGATGAGCCCGATAATAAGAGATGAAAAAAGTCCTAAAGCCATTCCATTTAACACCTTGGTAAGATAGGCTACTCCGGGTTTGAAAATATTTTTTTTACGTTTTAAACTATAGATATTGGTTGTCATAATTTTACTCCTTTAATTTTTTTACTACAATAATTATATCATAAGCATTATAATTATGAAAATTCAAATAGATAATTGGTCATGACTTGCTTCCTGTAGTTTCATTTAACAGCGGATGTTTCGCGGTGATTAAAACCTTGTAAATATTGGAATTTAACTCCTTGGTTTTAAATGCGTGCACCATAGTGAAAGTTCAGTAAAAAGATTGACTTTTTCTTACAAAAATGATATTATTAGTAGCTATTTAACACGTTAGGTATTTCTAGGGAAGGTGCCAATCTATATTGGTCTCCTAGTTTCGAGCTTAACGGAAGTTTAAAAACCAAATACAAATATTCAAGGAGGAACACAAAAATGGCAGTAGTAACTATGAAACAATTATTAGAAGCAGGAGCACATTTCGGGCATCAAGCTAAGAGATGGAATCCAAAGATGGGGAAATATATCTTCACAGAGAGAAACGGAATCCACGTATTAGATTTACACAAATCTTTAAAGATGATCGAAGTTGCATATAACGTAATCAGAGACGTAGCAGCTGACGGTGGAGACGTATTATTCGTTGGAACTAAAAAGCAAGCTCAAGAAGCTGTAAAAGTACAAGCTGAAAGAGCAGGAATGTTTTATGTAAACAATAGATGGTTAGGTGGAATGATGACTAACTTCCAAACAATCAAAACTAGAATCGCTAGATTAAAAGAATTAGAAGCATTAGATGCAGATGGAACTTTAGATGCAGCTTACACAAAGAAAGAAGCTTCTATGTTAAGAAAAGAATTAGTAAAATTAGACAAGAACTTAGGTGGAATCAAGAATATGCCGGCAGCTCCTAAGGCAATCTTCGTAGTAGACGTTAAGAAAGAATTCTTAGCTGTTGAAGAAGCTAACAAATTAGGAATCCCTGTAATCGCAATGGTTGACTCAAACGTTGATCCTGATCCTATCACATTCCCAATCCCATCAAATGATGACGCTATCAGATCAGTGACATTAATGTCTACTATCATGGCTAACGCTATCATCGAAGGTAGAAAAGGTATGGAAGCAGCACCAGCTGAAACTAAGTAATTAAATACATAAATGGAATTGAGTACTTTTGTACTCAATTCTTCTTGTATTAATATGTATATATACAATAATAAAAAAGTCACTTTGAGACTGTAAATATAATTTTAGGAGGATTCAAATGAAAATCACAGCTAAAATGGTAAAAGAATTAAGAGATATTACAGCAGCAGGAATGATGGACTGTAAAAAAGCATTAACTGAAAAAGAAGGTAATATGGAAGCAGCAATCGATTACCTAAGAGAAAAAGGAATGGCTAAAGCAGCTAAGAAAGCAGGAAGAATAGCAGCAGAAGGAATGATTTTTGACGGTATATCTGAAGATGCAAAAACTGCAGTAGTATTAGAATTTAATGCGGAAACAGATTTCGTAACTAAAAATGACGAGTTTGTTCAATTTGGAAAAGACGCAGTAAAAGTGGCTTTAGAGAATGGAATTACAACAATAGAAGCTTTAAAAGCAGCAGACTTGAACGGTGAAACTATTGAAATAAGATTAACTAGCTTAATAGCTAAGATCGGTGAAAACATGAACTTAAGAAGATTAGAGTCAGTTACTGCTGAAGGTTTCGTAACTACTTATAACCATATGGGTGGAAAATTAGGAGTTATCATCGAAATGACCGGTGAAGCTACTGAAGAAAATGTTACTAAAGCTTAAGGAATTGCTATGCATGTAGCAGCTATGGATCCTGGTTATTTAGCTCCTGAAGATGTAACTACTGAAGATTTAAAGAAAGAGATGGAAATCGCAAGAGTTCAATTATTAGAAGAAGGAAAACCTGAGAAAATAATTGACAACATCTTAAAAGGTAAAGAAAGAAAGTTCTACGAAGAGTCTTGTTTAGTTAAGCAAGTTTACGTAAGAGCAGAAAATAAAGAAACTGTAGAGCAATTTGCAGGAGATATTACAGTAAAAGGATTCTCTAGATTCAAAGTTGGAGATGGAATTGAAAAGAAAGTTGAAGATTTCGCAGCAGAAGTTGCAGCTCAAATTAACGGATAATCTTTTAGGGGTATAACTTTTGTTATGCCCCTTTTTTTCGGCATAAAGAGTAAAAATACTTTTAAAATCCAGGAGGGAATATGACACCAAAATATAAAAGAGTTCTTTTAAAATTAAGTGGAGAGGCTTTGATGGGAGAGCAGGAATATGGGATTTCATCTCATATGATAAATATGTTTTCTAAACAAATAGTTGAATTAGCTAATTTAGGAATACAAGTAGCAGTTGTTATTGGTGGCGGAAACATCTTTAGAGGTCTATCCGGTGAGGAGCAGGGAATAGACAGGGTAACCGGCGACCACATGGGTATGTTAGCTACAGTAATCAATGCACTTGCATTACAAAATACAATTGAAAAATTAGGAGTTCAGACAAGAGTTCAGACAGGATTAGAAATTCCTAAAGTAGCAGAACCTTTTATAAAGAGAAAAGCTCAGAGACACTTAGAAAAAGGAAGAGTGGTAATATTTGGTGCAGGAACAGGAAATCCATACTTTACAACAGATACAGCAGCAGCCCTGAGAGCCATGGAAATCGATGCTGATATCGTAATGAAAGGAACTAAAGTAGACGGAATATTCGACAAGGACCCGGCTAAATATGCAGATGCAAAAAAATATGATACAATTACATATTCAGAAGTTATAGCTCAAGGTCTAAAGGTTATGGATACGGCTGCTATCTCATTATGTATGGATAATAATCTTCCAATCTTAGTATTTGATTCATTGGTGGATGGAAATATTAAGAAAGCAGTTTTTGGAGAAGTTATAGGAACAACAGTAACAAAATAAGCAACTCTTTCCTTGTTATCGAGCAACCATAAGAAGGATGAGTTAAACTATGGAGGGAATAAAATGTCAAAAATATTAATAACAGAAACTAAAGAAAGAATGGAAAAAGCTATCGACTCAACTAAGCATAGATTTTCTACAATAAGAGCAGGTAGAGCAAACGTAGCTATGTTAGCTGACGTAAAAGTATCTCAATACGGGAGTGACATGCCGTTAAATCAAGTGGGAAATGTATCGGCTCCAGAAGCAAGATTATTAGTTATAGATCCTTGGGATAAGACTGTAATTCCTGCAATTGAAAAAGCAATCAACTTAGCTAATTTAGGACTGACTCCTAATAATGATGGTAAAGTAGTAAGATTATCTATACCTGATTTAACAGCTGAGAGAAGAAAAGAGTATGCTAAGATGGCAAAAACTGAAGCAGAAGCAGGAAAAATTGCAATTAGAGCTGTGAGAAAAGACATCAACAATAAATTAAGAACTGCTGAAAAAGATGGAGATATCACTCAAGATGAGTTAAAGGGATTTGAAACTGATGTTCAAAAACTTACAGATGACTATATCAAGACAGTAGAAGAGATGTTCAAGAAGAAAGAAAAAGAGATCACAACAGTATAGTTAACTCCTCCTTCTTATGTTTTCTCGATTGACGAGTACATAATTTTCTTCTAGTTATAAGAAAATTACGATGTCAAAGAGAAACCGAGGTAGGGTATGGAAGCAGGATATAGTAACAAAAAGACCATTCAATTGAATGGTCTTTTTTAGTTATAATTTAAATTTTTTATTTCTCTATTGTAAACCCTATCCCTCTGATGGTTTTAATCAATTTTACAGGAAACTCCTTGTCGATCTTATCCCTCAGATATTTGATATATACATCCAGGATACTGTCACTGCCGTCATACCCCCATACATTGACTAAGATCTTATTCCGAGTCAAAACTATACCTTTATTTTCAATTAAGAATTTTAGAAGTTCGAACTCTGTTTTAGATAACTTGATGTCCCTCTCCCCTCTGATTGCTACAAACCTGGAAAGATCCAAAGTAAGGTCTTTTACAGTCATTTGATTTGTTGTATCCTGACGATGAATTTTTCTAAGGTGAGCCTTGATTCTGGCAGAGAGTTCCAGTGATTCAAATGGTTTGGTAAGATAATCATCAGCACCAAATTCAAATCCAGTAATCTTATCTGTAAGATCATCTTTGGCTGTAACCATGATAACAATAGTTTCAGGATAGAATTTCTTGATCTCCTGGCATACCTTGGGACCTTCTACCTTGGGAAGCATCCAGTCCAGGATAATTACATCATATGTTTTTTCCCTGATCTTGTTTAAAGCTTCAAATCCATCGCAGGCTACATCTACCTTATAACCTTCATATGTTAAGTGTAATTCCATTAAACGTGCTATCTTAGTCTCGTCTTCTACTATTAAAATATTATACATAAATCCCCCCTGGTTATTGTACGTAATCTTACTTATATTGGAAGTTTAAGAGTTACAGTAGTCCCCTCATTGACCTCACTGTCTATAAAAATATGACCATTATGCATATCTACAATACTTTTTACAATGGAAAGTCCTAAACCATTTCCACCTGTATCCTTAGTTCTAGCCTCATCTACCCTGTAGAATCTACCAAATAATTTTGGGATATGTTCCTTGGGAATCCCAATCCCTTTATCCGAAACTATGATTTTAAAATGACTTTTTCCCCTTTCACAAGAGATACTTATCTGTTTATTTTTAGGTGTATATTTTATAGAATTTTCTATGATAGCTCGAACTGCCTGTAAAATTAGTTTTTCATCAATAAACCCATAAAATTCAGGTATATTATGGATTGAATAAGCGTGTTTTTTATCGATCATCTTAAATTCCTTATAAATTCTTTTGAGCAAGCTGGGAACACCTACACCTGTTAAATTTAAGTTATATCTGGTATTTTCTTCCCGTGCAATGAATAAAAGTTTTTCCATAAGATCAGTCATATTGAAAACCTCCTCCTTTATAGAAGAAAGTGCCTCCTCAGTGAGCCCCTTATTATTGATACCCCATTGATTGAGCAGATCCACATATCCATTTATAATGGAAAGGGGAGTTCTCAGCTCGTGGGAAGCATCGGAAATAAATTTTGTTTGATTTTCAAAAGAGTGTTCCAACCTTTCCATCATATCATTTATAACCTTGATCAGCCTTCCTATATCATCGTCATGATTAGATGATTCAATTCGTTTATTCAGATTATGCAGGTTGATAAGTTCAGCGGTATCCGCTATGGAATTTATTGGTTTTAAAGTTTTTTTTGCAAAAATAACACCGGTGACAATGGACAAAATAAAACCGACTAAATCGATTAAAAACATGGTGGATGTCAGAGCATCTATAAGGGAATCGGAAGAATTTAGATCACTGATCAGCTGTATATATATTTCCTCCCCAGAGGGAGCCTTTACCATGGTATTCAAATAAAAAAATCTATTTTTTTTTAGCTTAATAAAGTGGTATTCTCCTACCTGATTGAGATCGATAGTATAGGGAAGGCTTATTTTTTCAAAACTTTGATAAGTTTTATCGGGAAACTTAAAATTAACATATATTTGATCTCTATGGGAGGTCGCTTTATCTATAATAGCTGCAATCTCTGCCTCTTTAAGAGTAGAAGAATTGGAGAGTATATTG
>JAUXGP010000117.1 GCA_030621995.1 Psychrilyobacter sp. | reverse complement strand
TTGCAGGTGGAACTTTACCGGAAAAAGGTCATATAATAGGAAAAACTTTAAAAAAAGGAGGAGCTCAGCTCCTCCTTTTGGTATTTAGATTATTTTTCTTCCGTTTTCAATGAAAATCTTCCTAAATTATCCGTCATCTCAAAGATTAAAATAGCTGCCAGTTTAGAGGTGATATTTCCAGAATCATATCTGGGAGATACCTCGGCTATATCAAAACTAACTGTTTTTCCAGTACCTGCAATATGTCTTATGAGTTCCCTCCCGGATTTTGGATGGATCCCAAAGGGCTGAGGTGCACTTACCCCGGGAGCATATGCAGATGAAAATACATCCGTACATACACTTACATATATATGATCATTTTCCTCTATAAACATGTTTAACTTATTTTTCACCTCTAATTCCTTATAGTCGTTGATATCCCGAGCCAAAATATATTTAACTCCCAATTTATCAGCGGTCTTAAAGAGGGATCTTGTATTTCCGTATTTTTGAATCCCCAATACAAAGTAGGAGAAATCTAATTCTCTTTCCTTACACTGGTTAGCTATCTCTACAAACATGGTACCGGAACTGGTTTGTTCTTCGTATGGTCTCATGTCAAAATGTGCATCAAAGTTTATTATCCCGATTTTTGGTTTCTTTTGATATCTGGATACCACATCTAAGATCCCGTTATAGGTACCGAAAGCCACCTCATGCCCCCCTCCTAAAACTATTGGAAACATCCCCAAGGCTATGATCTTAGATACTGCTGTAGAGAGGGCTTTTTGAGCACCTTTGAGGTCTTCATCTATACAAAATATATTCCCAGCATCGTAGAGTGTTACATCCTCTCTGGTTTTAGGGAAGTTACACATCTCACGACGTATGGCATTGGGACCCTCTGCAGCTCCTACATTTCCCTTATTTCTTTCTACCCCTTCATCACTGGAAAATCCAATAAAACAGATTGCATTTTCAAATTTGATATCTTTTAAGTTGTTTTCTAGGTCGATTACTTCAATAGTCTGATGCCATCTGAGGGAATCAGGATCCTCTCCATCGATTCTGCCTTTCCATACATTCTTTTTTACCCTTCGGTAATTTCTAAAAAATTCTTTATTTATATATTTATATTTCTTTAAAAATTCCATTTTTTTTCCTCCTAATGCCTACGGCAAACTGTATGGATAATTCATGAATTACCCCTTCGTAAATTTAAACTGTTTTTCTATCAAAAGTTTACTCCATTTTTCATTAAAAATCAATTTTTAGTGACATTTTTATACTTTATTAGCAGGAAATCGTATTACTTTAGTACTATTCGGTTGACTTTCACATCTAAATAGAGTAATAAAGGAGTAGTAAAGAAATATGAGGAGGGAAAAATGTCAAAGATACTAATTGATAATCAAAAATTATCCATAGAGGATATAGTAAATGTAGCCAGATTTAACTTTAAGGTAAAATTAGGTGAGAATGCAAAAGAGGGAATAAATACAGCCCGGGCTGTGGTGGATAAATTTGTTGCTGAAGGGAAAGTATCTTACGGTATCACAACCGGGTTTGGTAAATTTTCCGATGTAGTTATCTCAAAGGAAGAGACCAATGACCTGCAGAGAAACCTTATTATCAGTCATGCTTGTGGAGTGGGGGAACCATTTTCTGAAGAGATTGTAAGAGCTATGATGGTACTTCGTGTAAACTCATTGACAAAGGGACACTCTGGAATCAGATTGTTGACTGTGGAAAAATTAATAGAACTGTTAAATAAAGAGGTTCATCCGGTAGTACCTGAAAAGGGATCACTGGGAGCATCGGGAGATTTGGCACCACTGGCTCATATGGTACTAACAATGCTTGGATTAGGAGAAGCTTTTTATAAGGGTGAAAGGATGGACAGTAATAAAGCTCTTGAGCTGGCAGGAATAGAACAACTGCCATACCTGACTTCTAAAGAGGGGTTAGCACTGATAAACGGGACTCAGGCTATGACAGCTGTAGGAGTTTTGACTATCTATGACGCGTTAAATTTATCTAAGATAGCTGATATTGCAGGAGCACTCAGTATGGAGGCTCTTACAGGAATTAAATGTGCATTGGATCCTAGAGTACATGAGATCAGAGGTCATAGCGGTCAGATAGATACAGCTAAAAACCTTTTAAACCTGATAGATGGAAGTAAGATGATTACCATACAGGGGGAAAAAAGAGTACAGGATGCATATGCACTCAGGTGTATGCCTCAAATTCATGGTGCAAGTAAGGATGCCCTCAGATTTATAAAGGAAAAAATAGAGATAGAAGTAAATGCTGTGACAGACAACCCATTGATCTTCCCTGAAACAGAGGAATCCATTTCTGCAGGAAACTTTCATGGGCAGCCTATGGCATTGCCATTAGATTATATGGGAATAGCGCTGGCAGAATTAGCCAATGTTTCCGAAAGAAGACTAGAAAGACTGGTAAATCCTGCTTTAAGTAATGGACTGCCGGCATTTTTGACTAAATTTGGAGGAGTGCATTCTGGATTTATGATTGTACAATATAGTGCTGCCTCGGTGGTATCAGAAAATAAAGTGTTGGCTCACCCTGCCTCGGTAGACTCCATCCCATCTTCTGCAAACCAAGAGGATCATGTATCTATGGGAACAATTGCAGGAAGAAAGGCCAGAGAGATCATGAAAAATGCAAGAAATGTAATAGCCATGGAGATCTTGGGAGCTTGTCAGGCCATCGATCTGAGGGAGGAAAACTTCTTAGGAAAGGGAACTGAAATTGCTTATAATTTTATTAGAGAAGATGTAAAATTTATCAATGAAGATGTGGTGATGTATAAGTATATCAATAAGTGTTATGAATTGATCTCGAGTAAAGATATGATAGACAGAGTAGAAGAGGTAGTAGGAGAATTGCTATAACTCTCCTCTTCTTTTCTCCTCTCTTTAATTAAAGAGAGGAGTAGTTAATCTTTACTGTTTTAAAAAATAAAAAAAGGAGGAATAAATAAATTATGTTTACAAATAACGACATAAAAGATGCGATGACTATAAAATTAACTGATATACCAAAGGAAACTCCTAAATTTGATTCTAAATACAGGAGAGCTCCCAAAAGAGATCTTACCCTGTCTCAGGATGAGGTAGAGCTGGCATTAAAAAATGCTCTCAGATATATACCGGAGGAATTTCATGATGAATTAGCTGTTGAATTTTTGGAGGAGCTCTATGAAACAGGCAGAATCTATGGGTATAGATTTAGACCTGCAGGAGAGATTATCGGTAAATCCATAGATGAATATAAGGGGAAATGTGTGGAAGGACGTGCATTTCAGGTGATGATAGATAATAACCTAAACTTTGATATCTGTCTGTACCCCTATGAATTGGTGACTTACGGTGAAACCGGGCAGGTATGCCAGAACTGGATGCAGTATCAGTTGATCAAAAGATATTTGGAGGAGTTAACGCAAGACCAGACTCTGGTGATCCAGTCCGGACATCCAATGGGATTGTTCAGGTCACACCCTTCTGCTCCTAGAACTATCATCACAAATGCACTTATGATAGGGATGTTTGACGACGATGAAAACTATATCAGAGCTGCAGCATTGGGAGTGGCTAACTACGGACAGATGACAGCCGGGGGATGGATGTATATTGGTCCTCAGGGGATAGTTCATGGAACTTATTCTACTATCTTAAATGCAGGCAGATTATTTTTAGGAGTACCGCAAGATGGAGATTTAAAAGGTAAATTATTTGTAACTTCTGGGTTAGGAGGAATGTCAGGAGCCCAGGGTAAGGCTGTAGAGATAGCCAATGGTGTAGGGATCATTGCCGAGGTAGACTATTCTAGGATAGAAAGCAGACATTCTCAAGGATGGGTATCCAGTATAGCTCGTTCTCCTAAGGAAGCCTTTGATCAGGTAGAAGCTTATTTTAAAGCAGAAAAACCTGCTGCCATAGCTTTCCATGGAAATATCGTGGACTTATTGGAATATGCTGCAGATAATAAGATAAAGATCGACCTATTATCGGATCAGACTTCTTGTCATGCAGTCTATGACGGCGGATACTGTCCGCAGGGGATAAGTTTTGAGGAGAGAACTAGGATGTTAGCAGAGGATAAAGACAAATTTATAGAATTGGTCAATACTACCCTGGTAAGCCACTACAATGTAATCAAAAGACTATCTGAGCAGGGGACATATTTCTTTGACTATGGGAATGCATTCTTAAAATCTGTATATGATGCAGGTGTAAAGGAGCTTTCTAAAAATGGCAGAGACGACAAGGGTGGATTTATCTATCCATCATATGTAGAGGATATATTGGGACCTGAATTATTTGACTATGGGTATGGTCCATTTAGATGGGTCTGCCTGAGTGGTAAAAAAGAGGATCTCCTAAAAACCGATGCCGCTGCCATGGGTTGTATCGATCCAAACAGAAGATACCAGGACAGAGACAACTATATCTGGGTGAGAGATGCCGATAAAAATGGATTGGTTGTAGGAACTCAAGCCAGGATCCTGTACCAGGATGCCATGGGTAGAACCAATATTGCATTGAAATTTAATGAGATGGTAAGAAATGGAGAAGTAGGTCCAATTATGCTTGGACGTGATCATCATGATGTATCGGGAACAGATTCACCATTTAGAGAAACTTCTAATATCAAGGATGGATCCAATATAATGGCAGACATGGCTACTCATTGTTTTGCCGGAAATGCAGCTCGTGGGATGAGTCTTATAGCTCTTCACAATGGTGGAGGAGTAGGAATAGGAAAATCTATCAACGGTGGATTTGGAATGGTATTAGACGGGTCTAAGAGAGTAGACGACATCTTGTACCAGGCTATGCCGTGGGATGTAATGGGAGGAGTGGCCAGACGTGCTTGGGCTAGAAACAAGAATTCTATCACTACATCTATGGAATACAATAAAAATAATGCAGGAACAGATCATATTACCCTGCCTTATATTCCAAATGAAGAATTGATTAAAAATTTAGTAGCTAAGAAGTTTAACTAAAAAAATTTAAAAGAGGTAGATTCCACTGGAATCTACCTCTTTTTAGATCCTTTCACTCTTCTTTTTTATGGTTTCCCTTCGCTATGGAAACCGAAGTAGTAATAGTTATGCTTTTTAAGCGAAGTTTATAGTCGTTGAGCTTCAGCAGTAGTGTTTCTACAATGACGATCGTGACTTACTCACAAAGACAATTATAAATCTTCTTGATTTTCTTTCCCCCTTATCTTGTATCAAGTCACATTTTAAATCAGATCTATTTATATCTAATTTAAATACTCGTGAATCGAAAGGGGCCGTATTAAGGGCGGAACCCTTAGAACCTTCTTCTTACTCCTTCCTTATTGGCGTGTTCTCTAATAATAGAGAAAACTATAGCGATTCCTCCGAAGAGAAAATTCAAATTTTGAAAATAGCTTCTGAGTAGTGATAGAATAACAACGAGCTTTCGGGCTACAGTCCTCACTACGTTGCGGGACTTAATTTGTATATCGTTCTTAGTAGGATAATCATTGTGAAAGCAGCATCGCCTTCAAAATTAAAAGCTGAAGAGAAAGGCGGACAAAGCTTAGCTTTATGTTTTTTAAGTGAAGTTTATAGTCGTTATACTTCCACTGTAATGTTTCTACAACAACGATCGTGACCTGCTTACTGAGACAAGATGGTTTTAGCTTCGGTTTCTCTGATACGAAATTCATATTTAAAATTTATTCTAAAGTTAGAATTAATTTTGATATTCATGAAATCTCCATAAGAAGGAGGAGTTAGATCTCCCTATATGCCGGGAGTTTAATAACAAAAGTAGTCCCCTGATC
>JAUXGP010000297.1 GCA_030621995.1 Psychrilyobacter sp. | reverse complement strand
TTCATATACTCTTCCCTGACATGGTCATCCTCTAATCCCTTTTGGCTGCAGTGCTGTCCACCATCAATCTCAATAACCAGCCTTAATTTAGGGCAGTAAAAATCAACAATATATTCTCCAATTCCATACTGTCTACGAAAACTAGCTCCTAACCTATCTTTCCTAATCTTTTCCCATAGCGGTTCTTCTTCTAGAGTCATATTATTTTTCAAATTATTTCTTTTATCTTTAGTAGAACTTTTATTAAATAATTCCATAAATACCCACCTCAAAATAATTTTTCACCTTTCACCACTACCTTAGTTTCCTTTACGAAGGGAAACTATACAAAGGAAGAGTCAAGTTTTTCATCTTTCACCTCTAGCTTTGGTTTCTTTAGCGAAGAGAAACCTAGGAGGAAGAGTGTCGTTAATATAAAGAGGGAATTATAATAATTCCCTCTCTTAAATATTTTTTTTATCCGCTCTTCTTTACACTTTATTTCTCCCTATGATGGAGAAAACTAAAAGGAAGAGGCTCTCTAGTTATGCTTTACTCTGTCCTGCTCCTCAGCCTGCTTATACGAGTTCCAGCCATCTAAATCTCCAGTTAAGTACCCTGTGATCCTTCTGGTTCTAGATATCTCGTTGCTTCCGCATACTGGGCAGGTACACTCTATGATTCCTTTGAACCCGCAAGATTTACATCTGTCTACAGGATGATTGATCGATCCGTATCCGATTCCCTCTTGCTGCATAGCACGAACTATCTTCATGATAGCCAGAATATTCTTCTTAGCTTCTCCGTCTAACTCGATATATGTAATATGTCCCCCACGAGTAAGCTCATGAAACGGTGCTTCCCTCTTGATTTTTTCCATAGAAGTGATATTTTCCTTCACATCCACATGGAATGAGTTGATATAGTAATCCCTGTCATTTACACCTTCAAGGGTACCAAATTTCTCACGGTCTATCTTTGTAAATCTTCCGGATAATCCCTCAGCAGGTGTTGCTAATGCTGAGAAGTTTAAGTTATGTTCTTTACTCTTCTCTGCAGCGATATCTTTAAGGTCAGATACAGCCTTATACAGAGTATTATATGCTTTGTCGTTCTTCCCATGACCTTCACCATAGAGAGCCATCATTGCATTGTGACCACCAATAAACCCTATACCTAATGTACCTGATGCAAATGTATCTCTGACTTCATCGTTGGGTCCCAGGTTTTGTCCCCCATCCCAGATACCATTTTCCATCATAAATGGAAATTGTCTGGCTACTGCCGAACCTTGGAATTCAAATCTGTCTTTCAGCTGAGAAGCTACAAAGTAAGCCATCTCCTTTACATTTTTATGGAATAACTCTACAGCCAGTGATTCTACTTCCGATGAGTTCTCTCCCAATTTTTCTATAGCTTCTTTTCTGGCTTTGATAGCTAGTCTAGGCATATTTATAGATGTAAATGATACATTCCCACGACCTAAAGAAGTTTTATCTCCCCTGACATTTTCAAATACTCTGGTTCTGCATCCCATTGTAGCTACCTCGTATAAATATCTATTGGGATCATTTATATCCCATTTTTCATGGAAGTTAAATGGTGTATCTAAAAATACGAAATTAGGGAATAATCTCTTAGAAGTCACTTCACATGCTCTGATGAACAGATCAAAGTTAGGAGTTTCAAATTCTAACTCTCCCTTAGTTGCTTTTGCCCAGTTATTTACAGCCAATTCAAAGTCTTTTTCCGAAAAAGATACTCCCGTCTTTACTTTGAATATTTGAATAGGGAATACAGGTGTCTCAGAATCTCCTAATCCTTCCTCAGTAGCTTTGAATAATTCCTCTATAACCATCCTACCCTCAGCAGAGAAATCAGTACCATAGTTGATAGAACTGAATACAACTTGGTTTCCGCCTCTAGAATGCATGGTGTTTAAGTTATGGATAAATCCTTCCATAGCTTGATGTGTTTCATTCTTAGTATCTGCATATGCAATTTTAACTAATTTATCGATGGTTTTCTTATCCATTCCTAATTTTTCAGCTAATATATCTTTAATATCTTCACTGACAGATATCGTAGTGATTGAGTTATTTATAATTTCTTTCAATTCATTGTTTTTATCCTCAATATAGTCTGCATCTAAAAATGTCAGTGATCTATATCTAAGGTGTCTTCTAAATGATTTTAATACTCCCGGAGCCATGAAAAAATCAAATGCTGGTATAGCCTGCCCTCCATGCTGTTCATTTTGGTTTGTCTGGAATATTATAGTTGCCAGTGTAGCATATGTTGAAATAGATTTAGGTTCACGAATCTTTCCATGTTTTGATTTAAATCCATTTGAAAATAATTTTTGCAGGTCATATTGTACACAGGTAGAAGTTTTTGTAGGATAATAATCTAAATCATGAATATGAATATCTCCAGCCATATGAGCAGTTGAATATTCGGGATTCAACAGATACTTATGTGTATAGTCCTTTGTAGTTTCACTTGCAAACGTCATCATTTGACCGGCAGGAGTATTTCCGGCCATATTTGCATTTTCATTGTTTATATTATTTTTTTCCACAGTAACTATACCATCGAAAGATTTTTTTATAGTCGTTCTCTTGTGTCTCTCTATATTTCTCATATCTCTATACAAGATATAGTTTTTAGCCATATCCG
>JAUXGP010000265.1 GCA_030621995.1 Psychrilyobacter sp. | reverse complement strand
TGGATTTTTGGCTGAGAATGCTGAATTTGCAAAGATATGCAAAAAACACGGGATAGTATTTATAGGGCCTAGCCCGGATTGTATCAACAATATGGGAGATAAAGCTACAGCTCGTGCTACAGCTACAGAAAATGGAGTGCCACTTACCAATGGAACTGGAATAATCCACAAGATGGAAGATGCCAGAAAGGTAGTTCATGAGAAGATAGGTTATCCGGTAATGATAAAAGCCACTGCCGGCGGCGGCGGAAAGGGAATGAGGATCGCCAGAGATGACGAGGAGTTTGCAGTAAACTTTGGAGCGGCCCAGAATGAAGCCGATGCAGCATTTGGAAACCCGGATTGTTATGTGGAAAAATATGTAGAAAATCCAAGACATATAGAGATCCAGATTGTAGGAGATAAATTTGGGAATGTAGTTCATTTAGGAGAGAGAGATTGCTCTATCCAAAGAAGACATCAAAAATTAGTTGAGGAAGCACCATCTGCTACCTTGCCGGAAGATGTAAGGGTAAAGATGGGAAAAGCAGCTGTAAAATTAGCTAAGGCTATAAACTATGATTCTGTTGGAACCTTGGAATTCTTGGTAGATGTAAACAATGATTTCTTCTTTATGGAGATGAATACAAGGGTACAGGTAGAGCATACTGTTACTGAAGCTATTACAGGTTTTGATATAATCAAAGCTCAGATAATTGTAGCATCAGGGCATGAACTACCTGTAAAACAATCGGATATAGAACTTCATGGACATGCTATAGAGTGCAGGATAAATGCAGAGGATCCAGAAAATGGATTTATGCCTTCAGCAGGAACACTGGAGAGATATATCGTTCCAGGTGGAATAGGAGTTAGGGTAGATTCTCATTCATACCAGGGGTACAGCATACCACCATACTATGATTCTATGATCGGAAAATTAATAGTTCATGGGGTAGATAGAGAGGAAGCTATCATCAGAATGAAGAGAGCATTGGAAGAATATAAGATAGAAGGAGTAGAAACTACTATTAAATTCCATGAAAAAGTATTGGAGAATGAAGAATTTAAAAGTGGAAATTATTCAACTAACTTTATAGAGAAAAATTTTCCTGAATATTTAAAGGGGTAAATTAAAAGGGAGGATATAATCCTCCTTTTTCCTTAAAATAATAAAATTTAAATTTAATTGATAGATATTAATAAAAAATATAGGAAATCATAAAAAAAATGATATACTATAGGTGTAAGTACTTTATAAATGTAAGATAATTTTGGAGGTGGACAGATGTCTGAATTAGGAAACATTAAAATAGCTGATGACGTAGTAAAGGTAATAGCAGCCAAGGCAACATTGGAAGTGGATGGAATCTACAAGATGACAAGTGGAGTAACTGATGAAGTGAATAAGATCTTAGGTATCAATAAGATGACTAAGGGAGTAAAGGTAGAAGTAGGAGAAAAAGAGTGCAGTGTAGATGTACATATAGTTGTAGAATATGGTTTTCCAATCCCAGTAGTAGCTACTAGCGTACAGGAAAGTATAATTAAAAATATTACGGAATTGACTGGCCTTAGAGTGGTAGAAGTAAATGTCTATATCCAGGATGTTAAGGTGAGAGAAGTTTCAAAAGAAGAAGTAATATTAGATTAGAGGCGTAGTACGCCTCTTATATTTTTAAGGTTTAAATTTGGGGGAATGGATATGTTTATGAAATTTATTTTTGGAATAGCCTGGATTGGGATTTTTGTCTTGGCTATACTTGGGATATATATAGGGATGTTTCCGGCGTACTTAGAAGTATTGGATTTAAACAGCCTAATAACTAGAGGTGCTGTAGCAGGAGTATCTCTTGTGTATCTATTATTATTTATAGAAAAATTAATTAGTCTTTTTGAAAGGCCAAAAGAGTTGAGAATGAAAACTCCTAATGGGATGTTAAAGATATCCTCCAATTCCGTAAATAATATAGTAAAAGAAGTGGTAGGAGAGCATCCAAAAGTTAGAAATTTAAAGGTAAAAAATAAAACTAATGGAAAAAAATTGAAAATTTTTGTATCTATTGATATAATGTCTAGTCAGTCCCTTTCAGATGACCTCAATTTGATCCAACAAGATATCAAAGATAGGATTGAAAGTTATTTAGATTTGAGTATCACAGAAATTGAGCTTAGAGTAACTAAGTTAATTAAAGATAAATCTAATAATGGAAGAGGTGATTAGGTATGTTAGAGGAATTGATAGAAAAATTTGCAATAAACAGTAAAAAATATATAGGTGGACTGATGGGATTTGCTTTTGGTTATATCTTTATAACACATGGTATAATACCTATGATAGTCGTTATGCTGACAACTTTATTAGGGTCTATCTTTGGAGATAAGGAAAATATTAAAAAGCTAAAAAAAATATTGATCAATAGATTAAAAGAAGAATAGGAAGGGAAAAATTATGAGTAGAAAGATCGCAAGAGAAGAGTTATTCAAGCTTTTATTTGAAGCTGACATGAACAAGGTGACACCGTTACAAAGGTTGGAAGAATTTTTAGAAGATGGAAACAGAAGGGTAGAGGTATCGGAAGATGAAGAGACCTCTAATAACGTTGAAGAACTTACTTTGACTAAAACTGAAGTGGAATTCATTAAAGAATTTGCAGCAGGAATAGACAAACACTATGGGACTATAAACCAAGAGATCGCTGAAAAGATGGATGAATGGTCATTAGAAACTGTAGGAAATGTAGAAAGATCATTACTTAGATTTGGTGTATATGAATTGATGTACGAAGAAACTGGTTTTGAAATTGTATTGAATGAAATTATTGAATTAGCTAAAATTTATGGGGATGCAACATCACATGAATTTGTAAATGGAGTGTTGGCTAAGTTTGTTAAAAAATAATTGCATCTGTTTTCTTAAACATGAATTTTTAAATATAATTTAAATTAGAAAAAAAGAATACAAGTAAATAAAAAGCA
>JAUXGP010000171.1 GCA_030621995.1 Psychrilyobacter sp. | reverse complement strand
TGGGTTGCAAGGGTGCTAACCTATGATGAACTTTATCAGTTGGTTCATGCAGAGATGGGAGAGGAATTGGAAGCAGTTGCAGAAAAGTATAAGAACGAACTTCTGGGTAAAGAAGAGATAGACGAAAGAGATTTTAGTTTGAAAGTTATTGAAAAGGTGCACTCTCTCTGGTCGGATAAGGATCCAGTAGTAATATTATACTATTCGCCGCCATACTATCCGCATATCCATGTAAATGGGTCAAACCAAAAGGAGATAGCACTTTTAGAGTCTGTTTCTAAGGCAGTAGAAAGCCATGATCACGGTTATAATGTTATAAATAAAAAATTCTATCCTTATATTTCAGATCTAAGTTTTGTTTCGGCACCTCAAGATGAAGAGATCTTAAATACATTGACTCTCAATATGCCTGCTTTTGGAAGTAAGTATGACCTTCCTATAAAAGATATGCAAAAACTAAATCTGCCAGTTGTAAATATAGGTCCATTTGGTAAGGATGCCCACCAGTATACTGAGAGAATAGAGAGGAACTATTCCTTTGATGTGGCACCAAAGTTTGTTTATGAGACTGTTAAAAATCTTCTCAAGGGATAAAATTTGGTTTTCAAGGTATAATATTGTTTTTTATTAGGAGGGTGATCTAATTTATGGATAGTTTTTTAGCGATTATAAGTAGTATATCAGGTTGGATTTGGGGACTTCCCATGTTAATATTGTTGAGTTTTGGAGGAATATATCTGTCGATTCGACTGGGATTCTTTCAAATCAGGTATGCACCGTATATTATAAAGCAGACATTTGGAAAGATGCTAAGTAAGGCAGAGGGCGGAGAGGGGACGGTATCTCCCTTCCAGGCAGTTACAGCAGCTCTAGCATCTACGGTTGGAGCTTCAAATATTATAGGTGTTCCTGCAGCGATTTGCTTTGGAGGACCTGGTGCTATATTCTGGATGTGGGTTATGGCGGTCCTTGGAATGGCTGCAAAGTTTGCCGAAGTAGTTTTGGGATACAAATACAGAGAGAAAAATTCCGAGGGAGAGTATGTAGGGGGACCTATGTACTATATGACAAAAGGTCTGAATATGAAGTGGCTGGGAACTTTATTCTCATTCTTCCTTATGCTTGAAATTATACCGAGTGTAATGATACAGTCCAACTCTATCACAGCTTCAGCCAAGGAATCTTTCAATATTTCTCCTACAATAACGGGAGCAGCACTCTTTATCCTAGTTGCTATTGTTGTTATTGGAGGAATTAAGAGAATAGGAAAAGTAACAGAAAAGCTGGTACCTCTTATGGCAGGGGTTTATATCCTAGCATCTGTAATTATTATATTAATGAATATAGATAAGATCCCTGGAGTATTATCTCTAATATTTACCTATGCATTTACACCTATGGCAGCAGTTGGTGGATTTGCCGGTTCAGCTATAGCCGCCACAGTACGTTGGGGAGTAGCCAGAGGAGTATATTCTAATGAAGCTGGTATGGGTACAGCACCAATAGCCCATGCAGCAGCAGTAAACGATCATCCTGTAAGACAGGGACTATGGACAATATTTGAAATAATTATCGATACTCTGGTAATCTGTAGTGCTACGGCCTTTGTAATTCTTTCATCTGGTCTATGGAATGCTCCTGGTGCCCTTGACAATCCGTCGGGACTTCCAGCTGCAGCCTTTACCCATTACTTTGGAGCTGCTGGAGGATACATGGTTACAATATCACTGTTGTTCTTTGTACTTTCAACAATAATAGTTATTATATTCTACGGAGAGAAGCAGGCAGAATTTCTTTTTGGTCTTAAATTCTCAAAAGGTATGAGATATGTATACCTTGGGTCTATCATTATAGGAGCTATAGGAGGAGCAAGAATGTTATGGCATTTCCTTGATCTTCTGTTGGCATTGATCATCATACCTAATATGTATACAATAACTCGTCTTAGTGGTGAAGTTGTGGCTCTTACCAAGGAATTCTTTACAACACCTGGTAAGTACTATCTGAAGGATATAAAGAAGAAGCAGTCGTCTAAAAACATAGCTTAATTAAGGTAAATTCAGGTCCCACCGTGGTAATTCAAATAGCAAATAGTAAGTTCTTTTACTTGCCACCCATAGATCCTCTGGTTAGAAGATCACGAAGTCCATTCTCTAAAGGAGTGATCCTTGGAGCCTGGCAGGGATAAGCGGTCTCGGATATCCTTTTATGAATCTTTTTAAAAAAAATTTAAACTTTTTCACCATTTTTTTCGACTAACTAATATAAGCAAATGAAAATAATAATTTTTTCGTTTCTTTCTTTCCTTAATAAAAAAATAAAAACCTCCTGACTGTGCGACTATTACAGCGAGGAGGTCTTTTATTTTTTGACTATATCATATAAGAAAATGAAATTAATTAAAATGAACACGGTTAATTCTATTTTCTCACTTTTTTTATTCAAACTCTATATTTAAGGTGAAAAGGTCGCTCCGCTATGAATCGTGATTTTTTCGAAGCTCTCCTTTTTGATTATCTGCTTTTAAGAACCCCTTCAATGTCTTCTGCTGAAAGAGGTTTACTATAATAATATCCCTGTCCCTCGGTTACTCCTACTTCAATTAGGAGTTGTTCTTGATATTTTGTTTCTACCCCTTCGCCTACAGAGGTCAATCCAAGGTTTTTGCTCATCTCAACCAAAGTTTTATATACCTTTTTCTTAGAGACTTCACTTTCATTGATTGGAAGCAGACTCATATCTAATTTCATCACATCAAAAGAGAAGTCTAAAAGGTGTTTTGTGGAAGAGTGTCCAACACTAAAGTCATCCAATGCTAAAGTAAGTCCTAGTTTTTTTAAGCCCTTAAGATTATCTTTTACCTTTCGAGGATCTTCACCAAAAACTGTTTCCGTTAATTCTACCTCTAAAAATTTAGGGTCTAAGTCATATTTTTCCAAAAGATATCGGACATCCTCTATAATGCTGTCTCTTTGAACACTCTTGATAGACAGATTTACAGACATCTTGAAGTCGTCATCTACAATACCTTTTGTAATCCATTTCTTTAGTTGTGCTATAGATTTTTCCATGATTTGCAGATCTAATTGAAATATTTGACCTGTAGTTTCTGCCAGAGGAATAAATGAAGCCGGAGACAAAAATCCTCTGTCTTTGCTTATCCACCTGGCTAAAGTTTCACAACCTGCAACTTTTCCTGTTTTCATATTTGTTCTTAACTGAAAATACGGTATAAATTCTCGTCTTCTGAGTGCAGTTTTTAAATCTTCTTCCATACTGATTTCTTGTTTAAATCTATCAGTTATATCATCATCAGCCATGATAAAATTGGTACTTTTGCTGATTTTAGCCAGATACCTTGCCATTGTAGCTTCTTTGCTTGCATCGATCATATTTTTCTCATCACCAGTATGGGCAACCCCCATAATTATTTTGACAGAGCTGTGATCTTCCTGTGAGATGATATTTAATTTAGTCAATTTCTTTAAAAGGTTTTTACTTAAGATTTTTGAGTCGGCTTTAGATATGTCTGGGATAATGACTGCAAACTCTCCCTTCGATACCTTATAGATTTTACCTTTATCATTGAGTAATTTTTCTGTCGTAGTTACACCTTTATTCATAGCTTTGTCGAGGAGCTCGTAGCCGTAGAGGTGGGAAAGGTTATATAATCCATCTATATCAAAAACTATAATGGCTCCTTTGAGCCTTTGATCTACGGCTTTATCTATATCTATCTTATAGGAGGTTCTATTTCGGCAGTTAACTTCTTGATCATAGTGTAAAAGGTGGTAAAGCTTATCATTTTGTTTTTTTATTGTTTTTTTATTGAGCAATAATTTTATTAATACAAACATAAAAAAAATTAATAAGATTAGGAGGTTTCTATTTAATATATATAATTTTATTCCATCTATCCGGATATTACTGTTCCCTCCGTAATTAGGAAGTCCCATAGTAATGGTTTTATTTTCTGTTCTTTTTAGTTCAGTCTGTTCATCTTTATCTAAATAGTGATACTCTGCACTATCATATGCCTTTACCTTTTTAACAAGTTCGTTTTCTAATAAGTTTAATTCTATAGAAAAAGAGGGGTAAAAGGTTATAAAAAAGAAAAATAGTATTTTCAAATTCATCTTCACGGTGATTACACACCTCACATTTATTATGATATGTTAACATTTACATTAAATTGTATCATAATTATAAATATAAAAACATTAGTTGTTATATGGTATTATACTCCTGCTAAGTATCGTTTTATAAGGATTGAAGTTGAGTGTTGAGGCAGTGAAGTTCGCGGGAATAAAAAAACTTTATAAAAAAACAAAAAAATCCTTGACGAAAACTTGTAAACACGGTATACTTCTTCTTGTCCGCGAGGGAAAGCGAAAGC
>JAUXGP010000293.1 GCA_030621995.1 Psychrilyobacter sp. | reverse complement strand
GTGACAATCTCTCCCAACACTCTGGGTATGATCCCTATATTTTTTAATATTATCACAAATACTAATAATAGATAGATAGCAGCCATTATAGGCACCAATTTTTCCAAAATCTTAGGGATTTTACTGGCTTTACCAAAGGTAAGTATAGCGGTAAATGCTACCAGTAAAAAACTCATAGTAGTTTTATCTATCCCAAAAGCATTGTTAAAAGATACAGTCACAGAGTTGGCTGTAATTGCACTTACTCCTGAAAAACAAAAAATTGCAGCTAATACAAATAATATACCAAATTTCCTGTTTCCCAGGGCTTTTTCAACATAATATGCTGATCCCCCTGCTAAATCTCCATTTTTTTTCCTTATCCTATATAGTTGTGCTAAAGTTGCTTCTGCAAACCCTGTAGAAGCTCCTAATATACCAACTATCCACATCCAAAATATCGCTCCCGGCCCTCCGATTGAGATAGCCGCTACTACACCTGCTAAATTTCCCGTTCCTACCCTGGAGGCTGTACTTATACAAAACGCCTGAAAAGACGAAATTCCATTTGTAGTTTTTTCACTTTTAACTACCAATAACTTTACCATATGTTTAAACAATCTAAATTGCACAAACTTACTATTCACTGTAAAGTAGATCCCTAGACCTAACAGCATTACGACTAACAGGTTGGTCCCCCATAAAACACCATTGAGACCATCAATTACTTTTTTTAACATTTCCACACTACCACACTCCTTATTTATAATCCCAATATAAAAAGGAAGATGTTTTATTCCCAAACATCTTCCGAGATCGATTAGGAAATTACGGCCCTTCATACCGTTTTAGAATGGTAACATATCCGTTAGTAAAAAACAACACATTTTCACTCTACTGAAAACAATTTAAATAAAGTTGTAAATGATTAACAAACTGCTCCTACCTGCTTTGCCTTCAGTTCTTCAATGTTCTTTCTTAAAAAATACCCTGTAAACAAAAATATAATAATATCGCTGATCGACCAAATTAACCATATTCCATCAATACCATAATATTTTGGCAAGATTATAAATAGCGGGACAAAAAGCACAACCTGTCTTATCAGGTTTAGAGTAACAGATTTTATAGCCTGATCTATAGACTGAAAATAATTTGCTCCTATTATATAAAAGGCATTAAGAATTCCCATAGATAGACATATCTTTAATCCTCTTTCTCCTATACGAAGGATCTCTTCATTTCCATCATTAAATAAATTGATTAAAATATCTCCTTTAAAAAATACAACTAATGTAATGACAGCAGCTATAAGCATAGATCCTATCAGAGAAATCTTTAGTGTTTCAACTACCCTATGAAATTTACCGGCACCATAATTATAACCAATAATAGGCTGGCTGCCTGCTCTAATTCCAGAAATAATCATAGACATAAACATATATATACTGTTTACTATTCCCATTGCTCCTACTGCCATATCCCCTCCATATGCAAGGAGAGTTTTATTACATGCCACTGCCACTAAACTTGTAGTAACCTGCAAAGTAAATGGAGATACTCCTATTTTAAATATTTCTTTGACAGTTTCACTATCTAAGATAAGGTTTTCTTTTTTTAATTTTATATGACTTTTTTTACTATATATAAAGTGATAAAATACAGCTATTGTTACAACAACATTTGAAAATGCTGTAGCTATGGCAGCCCCCTTTATCCCCATATCAAACCAAAATATCAAAACAGGGTCTAAAATAATATTAATAACTGCTCCTGTAACCATGTATTTCATTGCCAATTTAGAGGATCCTTCAGATCTCATAAGGTTGTTCATTCCCATTGCCATAAAATTAAAGAACACAAGTAAATTTATTATACTCATATAATCTCTGGCATAACCCAAGGTATTTTCTGTAGCCCCAAACAAAAAAAGCAAGTCATCTAAAAATATCCTGCCTAGGATCATAAGGAGGATACTAGATATGGTAAATAGAGTAACCGTATTCCCCAAAGCTTTGTCAGCCTTGTCTTTTCTACCTTCTCCCAGCCTCAGAGATACAATACTTCCTCCCCCCTGGCCGATAAGCATCCCTATAGCAATATAGAGTGTAAATATAGGAAAGGTAATACTGAGCCCTGTCATAGCATATGCTCCTATCCCCTTTCCAATAAAGATCCTGTCTACAATATTATATAGAGCAAAAACAAGACTTCCTACTATGGCAGGAATAGAAAACTCCATCAAAAGTTTTGAGATTTTTTCTGCTTCCAATCTTCTTAAGGCATCCATAATTATTCCTCCATTCTTTTTAAATGTTTATCTATACTGTTTGTCATCTTTCCCATCATTTTTCTAAAAATCTTTACTTCATCTTCAGAGAGATCTTGAGTTAATACTTCATTCTCTAATTTTATAACCCTTTCTATTTCCGGCATTAATTCAATGGCTTTTTCGGTACATAGAAGACAATAAACTCTTTTATCTGCCTTATCTTTTTCTCTCTGGATATATCCATTGTTTATTAATTTTTTTACAGCCTTGGCTGTTGTTGTTTTATCTACATTTCTTTTTTTACTCAATTTTTCTTGAGAGATTCCCGGACTATGAAAAACTTCATATAATATTCCAAACTGTCCATCTCCTAAAGAATATCCATCTAAATGATAATGAAGAAACTTTTTTACATCCCTTGCCAGTTCATTTATTTCTTTTCCCAATGGTTTTTTCATTTCTCTCC
>JAUXGP010000011.1 GCA_030621995.1 Psychrilyobacter sp. | reverse complement strand
CATTGAATGCCTTTTAAAAGGAGATAAAATTATGATAAAGAAATTTTTTACATTTGCAGCAGGAAACTGGCTGGGGATACTGTTTGGTATAATGACCACTCCTATCCTGACGAGAATACTGACACCGGAGGAATTTGGACAGGCAGCCATGTACCTGCTGGTAATAAACACCGTAGGTCCCATGTTATTGCTGGGGACTGTGGATACCTATAGCCGTTTTTTTTATGAGGAGACCAGTGAACTGCGTGGAAATCTCCTGCATAATGCAATAAAATATCCGTTGATTTTAACGGGGATAGCAGGGATAATAGGATTGTTTTCCTATAGATGGATAGGGGAGTTTTTGTTCAAAGATCCGGATTTTTCTGTAGTATTGGTTTTGGTACTGGCACTGTTTTTTCATCATCTCCAATTGTTTACCGACTATGTCTTGAGGCTGAATGAATCCTATAAATTATATTCAGTTTTTACTTTCTCTCGAAAGTTTTTTGAATTTTTATTGGTGATTATTTTATATTATCTTATGGGGAAAACCTATAAGATAGTTATCTATTCCGGGTTTTTCTCCGTAGTCCTCACAGTAATCATGGGGATAGGATTAAATTTAAAGTCGTGGAAAAAGGGAGTGGGAACTCCGAGGCACAGCCAGGCAGAAATTATGAAATACTCATTTCCGTTGCTGTTGAACAAGATGGTAATTTGGCTGTTCTTTTCCTTTGACCAGATAGCCATAAAACTATGGAGCAGCTACGGTGAACTGGGGGTATATAGTGCGGCACTAAAATTGATGGCAATCTTAACCATATTGCAGGGAACCATCTCATCCTTTATAGTACCCAGACAGCTTAAAAGATATGAAGAGAACCCGGATGACCGGGCATATTTTACCAAAACTACAATGGTTATCACAGGAGTGATGTTTGGGATAGCCATATCTACCATGATATTTAGGGATCTGGCTCATATAGTACTGGGGGATAGTTATAGGGAAGCTATCTATGTGATACCTATCCTGACCATGGCACCGGTTCTAAACTGCATGTCAGAAACCCTTTCCCAGGGGATAAATTTTGCCAAAAAACCTAAATGGCATTTTATAGCAGGGCTGGCAGCGAGCGCAATAAATATAGGATTAAATTTTGTCTTGGTGCCTAAATATGGAGCTAAAGGAGCTGCCATCGCCACTGCCATAGCATGGATCGGTTTCTTTGTTGTGAAACTCAAGGTTTCTATGAAATATTATTACTATGAATATGACAGAAATAAGATAATTTTAGGATTGGGATTTTTGATGGTAATGGGGATATATCTGGCTTTCAATGATGGAAACCTAAAGAGTTATACAGCTTTGTTTGCAGGTTTGGGGATATTAGGAGTTTATTACGGGAAGAAAGTTTTGGCATTTAAAAAAAATACTTAGTCACAGAACTTAACTCCTTCCCTGTTGTCGTTTTCTCGATTGACGAGTACGAAAATTTCTTTTAGTTATAAGAAATTTACGATGTCAAAGAGAAAACTATAGCGAGATTATCTAGCTTTGGTTTCTTTTATATGAGAGAAACCATAAGAAGGAGGAGTCAAAAAAAAGGAGAAAGTTATGAAAAAGAAGAAAAAAATCTTATTTTATTATTCTATATTTTTAAATGGAGGAATTGAGAGAGTTTTTGTAAATATATTAAATAACCTGGATTTAGAAAAATATGAAGTGCTACTCTTGAATGTCAATAATAGGTCGACATTTCATCTGAAGGATAAGGTAAGGAGGATAAACCTGGATAAAAACAGGGCTCGAGAGGGTGTATTTGAATCTATGAGGGTTATGAAAAGGGAAAAGCCGGATATTATGATAGCCGGAGGCTGTATAAATAACCTGACTATCCTATTGGCTAAAAAAATATTCAGGATGAAAACCAAGGTAATATTTTCCCTCCATGCTATAGACAGGACTGCAATCAGAAAAAAAATAATTAAATGGTTTTATCCCATGGCAGATAAGGTTGTGGGGATAAACCGTGGAAGTATCGACTTGACTATGGAAATATCTGGGGTAAAATTAAGAGAGGATAAAATTGAGATAATAAACAATCCTGTAGTAGATGAAAATATGATAAAGATGTCCAAGGAAGGAATTTCCCACAGGTGGCTGGATGGAAATCATAAAGTTTTTACCACAATAGGAAGGTTATCGTGGGAAAAAACTCAAGATGTTATGATACGTGCTTTGAATGAAATAAAGGATGAAAATGTAAAACTGCTTATAATCGGAGAGGGGCCTGAGGAAGAAAAACATCGTGAACTGGTTAAAAATTTAAAATTAGGAGATCGGGTTGATTTTATAGGGCACCAGATAAATCCATTTAAATATATATCCAGATGTGACGGTTTTTTATTGTCTTCAAAAACCGAAGGATTTGGGATGGTATTGGTAGAGGCTATGGCTTGCAAGATCCCTGTGATCTCTACAAAATCCATGGCCAGACCAAAAGATGTAATCTTAGATGGGAAGACAGGATTACTTTGTGATGTAGGAGATTATAGGGAGATGGCCAGATTGATGGTTCTCCTCTTAGATGACAGGGATTTAAAGGGAAATCTAATAAAGAATTCTTATGAGACCGTAGAAAAATTTAGTGTGATGGGATCGGTAAAAAAATACGAAGAGTTATTTGATAGATTATAAAGGAGGAGATTGTGATGATGGTAACAGTATTGATGCCTGTATATAATGCAAGTGAATTTTTAAGGGAAACAATGGATAGTATTTTAGATCAAACTTATGAGGAATTTGAGTTTTTGATAATAAATGACGGGTCTACAGATTCAAGTGTAAATATAATTGAGTCCTATGAAGATGAAAGGATAAAATTAGTTCATAATACTGAGAATATAGGACTTATAAAGACTCTGAATAAAGGGATAGAGATAGCTCACGGGAAATATATTGTCAGGATGGATGCTGATGATATAGCAGAAAAAGACAGGATAGAAACCCAGGTAAATTTTATGGAAAATAATGATGATGTGGCAGTGGCAGGATCCAATGGGATGATGTTTTTGTCCAATAAACCCATGATAAAAAAACCAACAGATTTTCCCACAAGATACAGTGAAATCAGATGCAAACTCCTATTTGAAAGCCCGATAATGCATCCAGCTGTAATAATGAGAAAGAATGTATTACTGGAAAATAATTATAGATACAGGGATGAATATAAGGCTACAGAAGATTATGGATTATGGATGGAGATAGCCAAAGACCATAAAATCGTAAATATTTCGAAAAAATTATTGAGATACAGGATAGTTTCCAGCAGTATAACCAATCAGGCGCTAAAAAGGATGAGTGACAGGATAAGGGTAATGAAAAAAATATATATCCTGGGATTGGATTATTTAGGGGTTGAATATAGTGAGGAAGAACTGGATATCCATGCAGAAATAGCTCTCTCTTCTACTTTAAAACATTTTCAGTATACTAAAAGAAGTGTTGAAAGATGGCTGAATAAATTAATAACTGCAAACAATTCTACCGGAAGATATAAGGCAGAAATTTTTAATAGAGAGATAGCGGAGCAATATTTTAGGGTCTGTGTATATAATGGGGCCTATGTAGATTATAAAAAAAGTGAATTTGCCAACCATAACCCTAAGAGTTTCTTTACATATATGAAGTTAAAGAGTGCTGTCAGGATAAAGCAGATGGTAAGATAATAAAATATTTAAGTTTTTGAAATTTGAAACTTAAAACTAAGAGGAGTACAGTATGCCGGAAGATAGATTGAATAAGATAAGTTGTAGTAATTATAAGTGTGAGATAGAACTTACCCTTGAAATAATAAGTGGGAAATGGAAAGCACTTATTTTATGGAATTTGGGGAACTATGGAACCATAAGGTTCAATGAATTTAAAAGACGTATTCCGGGGATAACTCAAAAGATGCTGACTCAGCAGCTGAGAGATTTGGAAAATAATAAGTTGCTGAGCAGGAAAGTGTATCCACAAGTTCCTCCAATGGTGGAATATTCACTGACAGAATTAGGGGGAAAACTTATTCCAATTCTGGAGGAGATGGATAAATGGGGCAAAGATTATCTAAATTCAAGATAAAAAAACTGCTCTCAAAGATAATTGAGAGCAGTTTTTTTATTGATTAACGACATATTTTTTTAAGAAACTTTTAGTTTTGATAAACGAGGTTAAGAGGATAACGTTTATTGTCATCCTCTCAGTCTAAGTTTTCTAAAGTTTAGATTATTTATAGAATAAAATTAGAATGTTACTTTTTCATCTCTTCTACAGATATATTTCTTGGATTTGTTCTAATTAACCTTGGATTTGCTTTTTAAAAGTTGTATAATTGAAAAAAGAGGTGAATTTTGACAGTATAAATGAAATATGAAGCATTTACTTCGGTTAATCAAATAAAATATTTATATAAAAAGGAGAGCACTATTATGACTAATAACACAATAAAATCAATAGATATTGTAACTGTAATTAAAGTTGCAGGTGCATTTATAGCATTACTTATTGGTTCAGGATTTGCCACAGGTCAGGAGGCGATGCAATTCTTTTCAGCGTATGGGTTGATGGGGGTATTTGGTTCAGCAATTACCTTAGTATTGTTTGTATATTTAGCTCATACATTTATGAAGCTTGGTATGGAAACTGGAATTGTCAAAAATGAGGGTGTCTTTAAGTACTATCTAGGAAAATGGGTTGGTACTGGATTGAGTTGGTATACAATAATTTTTATTATTGCTGTATTTGCGATTATGTTATCAGGAGCTGGAGCTACACTAAATCAGAGCTATGGTATACCAGTATTTATAGGTAGTGGCATAATGGCTGCATTAGCTACCGGGACAATACTTTTAGGTCTAAATAAACTTATTGATGTCGTTGGTATTCTTGGACCTGGGATTATTATTTTAACAATATTTGTTGCCATTGCGGCTATCTTCAAAAATCCAACAGGAATCGCAGAAGGTGATGCTGTAGTGGGATCTTTAGAAATGTATAGGGTATCTTCAAGTTGGTGGAGGTCGAGTATTTTATATGTTGGAGTAAATGTTCTTGGATTAGCAAGTTTTATACCATCACTAGGACAATTACTTAAGAATAAAAGGGAAGTAGTATCAGCATCAGTTCTTGGATCAGTATTATTTGTTGGGGCATTAGTTTTGGTATCACTAGCACTTTTAAGTAATATTACAACAGTAAATGTAGCTGCGATTCCCATTTTGACATTAGCAGCTAGTGTATCACCCATCTGTAAAACTATTTTCGCAGCAATAATTTTCTTAGGTATTTATACATCTTCAACGTCTTTACTGTGGACAGTTGTAGCACGTTTCTCAGAGGAAAAAACAAATAAGTACACAGTTTTAACACTTTTATTGGGTGCAGCAGGATACTTCGGAGGAAATATACTACCATTTGCCAAACTCGTTAATATAATTTATCCCACTGTGGGATATGCCGGATCATTAGTGTTAATAGGAATTATTATTAAAGATGTACGAGTAAGATTTTTTAATAAAAAGTAATAAGCGGCAGATAAGGATAACCTTATCTACCGCTTATTTTATTCTCAATTTCTTCCTTCAACAGCTTTTAATTTAGTTTCTTTACTATATTTATTAAATTTTTTAGACAAAAAAATCCCCCCTAAGTAAACACTTTTAAGCTATTATATCGTAGCTTTTTTTTATTGTGTCTACTTAAAAGGGGTTATATTACTAAATAGTCAGCTCTTTTTTCTATAAAGTTCTTAGAATGTTACCTTTTCACCGTAATAAACAGCTTTGAACAAGTTTTTCATCTCTTCTACAGATATATCTCTTGGATTTGTACCTGTACATGGATCTGCTACCGATGTTCTTGCGATCTCATCTAAGTTTGCTAAGAAGAACTCTTCTTCTATCCCGAATTCTTTGAGTGAATGCGGCATATTCATTTGGTCTCTGAATTCTTTGATTAAGTTTACCAATGATTCCACTAATTCTGTTTCAGTATTTCCATCTAATCCTATTGTTTTAGCTGCATGGGCATATTGCGTTTTTCCGACTTTATCCTTTGCATTAAATTCAATAGCATATGAAAGGTAGATTGCATTGGCTAATCCATGGGTGATATTTAAGACCTTCCCTGTCTTATGAGCCATTGAATGAACTATTCCAAGAATAGCGTTTGAGAATGCCATTCCTGCTAAATTTTGTGCAATATGCATATCTTTTCTAGCACAATCTTTTCCATTGTAAGAATCGATTAAAGTATCTGCAATCATCTCGATGGATTTCATTGCTAAAGCATCTGTAAATGGATTTCTAGCTTTTGAAACATATGCTTCCAGTGCATGAGTCAGTGCATCCATTCCTGTATTTGCAACCAATCCCTTAGGCATTGTTTGTACTAAGTTTGTATCTACAATGGCTACATCCGGTGTGATGTTGTAGTCTGCGATTGGATATTTGATATTGGTCTTATTGTCTGTGATTACAGCAAACGATGTAACTTCTGTAGCTGTACCACTTGTTGTAGGAACTGCTATGAACTTAGCCTTATTTCTTAATTCCGGTAAGTTAAATGGTTTTGCAGCTTCTTCAAATGTAAATGTCGGGTGCTCATAGAAGATCCACATAGCTTTAGCTGCGTCTATCGGTGATCCCCCGCCGATTCCTATTATTACATCCGGCTGGAATTTATTCATAGCTTCTACACCTTTCATAACAGTAGCTACTGAAGGGTCATTTTCTATTCCTACGAATAGTTCACTCTCTATTCCGGCTTCCTTTAGATATTCAACAGCTGTGGGTGCTGTTCCATCATCTACCAATCTCTCTGAACCGATAACGATAAAAGCCTTAGTTCCTTTGATTGTGTTTAAGTGTGCTAATGCGTTTTCTCCGAAATATAAATCTCTTGGTATTGTAAATCTTTGCATATTTGTTTCCTCCTAAAATTCTTTAATGTTTTTTACATAGACTTAGTATATATTAAAATAATTCAAAAAAAAAGAAGGCACTTTTTAGTGGTGTAGTTACCAAAAGGTAGGAATTGGAGTATTAAAAGGCTTTAGATGAATAAAAAAATTATTTATTTTTTGGAAGCTCAACAAATCGTATAAAATATAAGCCAAAAGATTTGTCAGATTGAAAAAAAGTATATTATCTGATATAATTATCTTTAGAAAATTATAAAAAAATAAGAGAAATTAGGGATTAAAATTATTTGTTTAAAGTAAAAAAAATAATTTGATTTTGATTTAATAAAAGGAGATAAAAATGGGGAAATTATTAAGAGGTTCGAGTAAAAACGCAAGATTTTTCATAGTAGATACAAAGGATATAGTACAGGAAGCATTGGATATCCACAAATGCAGCCCTACGGCAATCAAAGCTTTTGGAAGATTGTTGACAGGAGCAGTTATGATGGGTGAAACTCTAAAGGGAGATGACTTATTAACTCTAAGAACAAATACAGACGGTTTATTAAACCAAATGCTGGTTACTACAGATGCCAATGGAAATGTAAAAGGATATCTGAGTAATCCAGAAGTTGATTTAGAGTTAAAAGATGGAGAAGTACCTAAGGTTGGAGATTTAGTAGGGAAAGGCTCGTTAACTGTGATAAAAGATATGGGGTTAAAAGAACCATATGTAGGGGTATCACAAATAGTTAGTGGTGAAATTGGAGAAGATATAGCTTATTATTACTATACGTCGGAGCAAACATCGTCGGTAGTGGTGTTAGGAGTATCATTAGGTCCTGATATGAGAGTAAAAAATGCCGGGGGATATATGATTCAATTGTTACCGGATGCAAATGATAATTTTATTACTAAATTAGAGGCTAAGATAAAAGCCATGAGACCAATGACTGAACTGTTGGCCGGCGGGATGAGTTTAAAAAGGATAGCTCATTTAATTTATGAAAATATGGATTCGGAAGAGGATTTAGCATTAATTGAAGATTATAATATCTACGAAGAAAAAAAGGTTTCTTATGAGTGTAATTGTAATAAAGATAAGTTTTACAAGGGATTAATTACTATAAGAAGGGAAGAACTGGAAGAAATATTTACAGAAAAACCTGAATTAGAGGTAGAGTGTCATTTCTGCAGGAAAAAATATTCATTCACAAAAAAAGAGTTATTAGGATAGATTTTGAGACCACTAAATTTAGTGGTCTTTTCTTTCATATGATATAATAAATTAAATTAAAGTAAAATATAAATAGTTTTTTGACACAGATATCACAGATAAAAAGTGATTCATACAGAAAAGGTTTAATCACAAAGAAAAGAGAACACGAAGGCGCACAAAGAATAAACCTTAGTGCAACTCTTTGTCTCTGTTCTTGGTGATGAAAAAAGTCTTAAATCTATGTAATCTGTGTTCAAAAAGGCTTTGAATTTGGAGGTAAAGATGAAATTAGTGGATACACACTGTCATATAGACAGTGATAGATATGATGAAGATAGAGAGAACATCTTAAAAGAGATAGAAGAAAATTTGGAGTTTGCAGTAAATATCGGTTATGATTTAGATTCTTCTAAAAGATCTATAGAACTGGCAGATAAATATGAGTTTATGTATGCGGTGGTGGGAGTTCATCCTACAGATATAAAGGAATACAACGATGAATTGGAAGATCAATTAGAAGACTTAGCCGGTCATCCCAAGGTAGTAGCTATAGGTGAAATAGGACTGGATTACCATTGGATGAAGGATGAAAAAGAGGAGCAAAAGGCAGTATTTAGAAGGCAGCTGGAGATGGCTAAAAGAGTAAATAAACCGGTAGTGATCCATACAAGGGATGCTACCCATGATACTTTGGAGATATTGAAGGAATATCCTGAAATAAAGGGGATAGTTCATTGCTATCCGGGTTCTTATGAAAGTGCAGCAGAGCTTATGGAGAATTATTATTTTGGAGTAGGAGGAGTGATTACCTTTAAGAATGCCAGAAAACTTGTAGAAGCTGTATCGAAGATACCTTTAGACAGACTGGTGATAGAAACTGATGCCCCTTACCTTACTCCTGCCCCATTCAGAGGGAAGAGAAATCATCCTATCTATGTGGAACATATAGCCAGAAAGATAGCTGAGGTAAAGGAAATTTCCTATGAGGAAGTGGTAAGAGTTACCACAGAAAATGCCAAGAAAATTTATGGGATAAAGTAAAAAGAAAAAGCTAAAACTCTAGATACAGAGGGCACAAATTTATACAGATTAAAAAATCTGAACTAATCTGAAAAATCTGCGACAAAGAAAAAAGTGCCTTGAATTTAAGTGTTTAAAAAAGTTTTTTTATTAGAGTTAAGTTAATGGCAAAACAAGGAGAAAAATTATGAGTATATTAAAATGTCCTGTATGTCAGGGTGAGTTAAATAGAGTAGAAAAAAGTTATAGATGTAAAAATAATCATACCTTTGATATGGGAAAACAGGGGTATGTAAACCTGCATATGTCCAATGAGAAGAGGAGTAAAAATCCCGGGGATGATAAGGAGATGATAGTCTCAAGGAAAAACTTTTTGGAGAAGGGATATTATAAAAAAATATCAGAAACTTTGAATGAAAGTATAATAAAGGAGATAGATAATAAAGGCGGTATAAATATCTTGGATATAGGATGTGGAGAGGGATATTATACCAATCTTTTGAGGAACAGTCTGGAGGAGGAAAATATCGATGCCCATATTGTAGGGATAGATATATCCAAAGATGGGATTATCCATGCTGCCAGAACCTATAAGGGGATTGAATGGATAGTAGCTAGCGGATCAAACCTTCCCATTGCCACAGAATCATTGGATTATGTGATCTGTATGTTTAGTTATATAGATCCTGTCGAGTATAAAAGAGTGTTAAAAAAAGGCGGGAAGTTAATAACTGTCAGTACAGGAGAATATCATCTGGTGGAGATTAAAGAGGTAGTCTACGATAAGCTGAAGATGGATTACTACAGGCCTACTCAAGATATAGCGGAGGGGTATAACCATAAAGAATTGATAAATGTAAAATATGAAACCAAATTAAAAGACGGTAAAGATATAAAAAGTTTATTTGATATGACTCCCTATAGGTGGAAAAGCCCCAAGGATGGAGTGGAAAGGCTGCTAAACTTATCGGAATTAAAGATAACAGTGGATGTAAATGTAGATGTTTTTGAGAAAAATTAACCAAAGTTTAAATTAATAATAGTTTCTTACATAATATTTTGGTGTCCCCTTTAGGGGAAACCGTAAAGGGAAAAGGTGTATTGTCATGATTATAGGATTAGGAACGGATATAGTAGAAATTTCCAGGATAAAAAAAGCTATTGAAAGAACTTCGACTTTCTTAGAAAAGGTCTATACTGCAAGGGAAATAGAATATATCTCACAGAAAAAAAATCCATATCCCAGTTATGCAGGGAGATTTGCAGCCAAGGAAGCTGTCTCAAAAGCCTTTGGGACCGGTGTCAGGGAATTTGGTCTGTTGGATATTGAAATTTTAAATGATGATTTAGGGAAACCTGTAGTTTTTTTGTCAGATAAACTGAGGGAAAAATATAACGGAAAATTAAATTTAAGTATCTCCCATTCCAAGGACTATGCAACTGCAACTGCTATTTTAGAGAAATAGTCAGGTGAAGTCATAAGGGGGAAGGATGAAAGTTATAATTATATATTTTCTCTTAATAACAACTGTATTTGCGACAAAATTAATAGATGGAAGTTATTCGGTTATGGAAAATGTGATAAGGGGTAAAAAATGGAGAACAATGGTCGAGATAAAGGTGAAAAATAATGAAATCAGCTGGGTAAATGTGGATATGGTAACTAAAGATGGAAAGTTAATGAGTCAGGATAAAAAAGATTTGAAAGTAGTTTTAAAAGATACAGGTGGAATAAATCCATATGCAGAATTACCCAAAGAATATATGAAAAAACTAAAAGAAGTGAATAACTATAAGATATCCCGGGTAGACACCATAGCAGGAGCCACAGTTGTGTGCAATAAATTTAATAAGATGACGACATTTTTGATAAAAAAGTCTGAAGAGGGAAAAACAGGCGAATTTGAAGGATGGTTTCATTGAGGGGAAAACATAAGATAAAACTATAGATATAGGGGGAAGTATGAAGAAAATAATTTTATACCTGGTCATGGCAACAACTATCTTGGGGGCACAATTGGTGGATGGGCATTATTTTGTACAGGGAGAGAAATATTATTATGGATGGTCATCAACTGCTGGTATCACAGTGGAAGACGGAGAGATAGTAAAGGTTACGACCAATAAGGTGAATAAAGAGGGAAAATTAGTTACTGAGGACAAGGAATATAATGAGAAAATGCTGGCTAAAACAGGAGTTACTTTTAAGGAGTTTTCAGTGGAAGTACCTCAAAACCTTATGGCAGTATTGAAGGGAAACAGGGGTACGGCAAAACCCTCTATAGAGAACGATGATTTTTATTTGCCGGAGATAGATATCATAGCAGGAGCTACAAGTTCGAGTAAAAAATTTAAAAAGATGACGGAGTTTTTAGTGAAGAAGGCAAAATCTGGCAAGACTGGAAACTATAGGATGAAACTATAGATTTAGAGACAGTAGTTATTAGGTTTAATAAAAAAGTTGATGGTTTTAGCTGCTCGATTAAGGAAGGGAGAAATATGAATATATATGAAGAGGTCGAAAAAATTATAGAAAATTTAGAGGATAAAAACAATGAATTAGAAGTGCTGGAATTTATTCAAAATACAGAGGGTTATATATCTAAAGATCTGATAAAATTTGTTGCAGACAAGATGGATAAATTTGATTTTTCTATTGAGAATACAATTAAATTTTATCCCCACCTGAAGGGAGAGGGGAAACAGGTTATAGAGGTAAAAGTATGTACCCATACAGCTTGTAAAAACAATGGCAGCGGAAAGGTATTGGAGGAGGCTAAAAAACTCCTAGGGGTAGAAGTGGATGAAATAACTCTTGATGGCGAATATAAATTGATGACACAGAGATGTTTCGGCCAGTGCGGGAAGGGACCCAATGTGAAGATTGGAGATGAGATCTATAATAAGATGACCCCTGAGATACTGGCTAATCTGCTGAAGAAATAGAAAAAGATTTAACCACGAATGACACAAATTGACACGAAGAAAAAAGAAAATAAAAATCTGAACCGCTAATGACGCAGATAAACGCAGATAATAGATTCTAGATAAAAGAATTTATTCGTGGTAATTAGTGGTTCCGAAAAAGGAGTATTTAAGATGTTAATAGAAAATTTAAAAATAGATCAAATTTTAGAAAATAAGGAGATAGCAGAAACTTTTCTGTGTTCTAATCAGGGGGGAGTTAGAAAGAGTAAAAAAACTAATACCATAGTTTTGTTGGCTAAATTTAATAACTGCTCATATAAACACAGGAAAGATGGAGAAATTCTGTATTTTACCGGGATGGGAAAAAAAGGTGACCAGGAGATGAAAAGACAGAACAAATCTATCTTAAACGCCAGGGAGGAAGGCTTTGTCCTTCATCTATTGGAACTATATGAAGATAAAAAATATGTCTATAAGGGAGAGGTAGAGCTGGTTTCTAACCCCGTAATAGAGAGACAATTAGATGATAATAAAGAGGAGCGGGATGTTTTTATATTCCCCCTAAGAGTTAGATAAAAAATGATTAATGAAAGCTGCCCGGTATACAGATGGGTTAAATTTTTTTATAAATATAATGTATTAAAAGAAAATTAAAAAGGCTCTAATTGAGCCTTTTTTTTATGGAAAATATGTATTATATTTTGTCTGAACTCGATGTTTTCCATCTATAGACAATAAATGTAAAGATAAGTCCCATGATAGCTGTAGAAATATTTAAAAGAAAAAAATATTTATATGCCAGGGGACCATGAGTTTTGATTAGGTTTGATCCAATCTTGTAGTAAAAAATATCGGGTAAAAAACCAATAACAGATATAAATCCTATTATCTTACCATTGATAGGCAGATTAAATTCAGGTATTAGAGCAAAGAAAATCGTATTAAATACAAGAGAAAGGATCGTTATAATTATTGTATTAAAAACAATGAAGGAGATCAATTCTGCATTACTTGGGGTAGAGATAAAAACTATTTCCGTAAAAATATACAGGAAAAAAGTCAGCATAAACAACTTCATAGCCGATCCCAGTTTATCTACAAAATAACCACTCAGAGGGCCTATTATTATTTTCAAGGCATAGATTCTCAAGTAGGCAAAAAGTATGATTGTTGTTTCAGAAAACCTATATAGATCATAGAGGTAATTATTTGTGTAGACCATGTTGGAATATAGAATGTAGTTAAAAAATATAAGAATACCGATAATCCATATTTTTTTATTTTTTATAATCTCAGGTATCTCCATAGGAGGAGAAGAAAGCTCTTTTAAATCTCTAAAGAGGTACCAAATTAAAATTCCAAGGAGGATATTCAGGATGGAATAGGTTAAAATAATAAAATCTATCCCAAATTTTTCTGGAATAATGAAGAAAAAATATAAAATTGCAAAAATAACTCCTGCGATTCCCTTACTCCCCTCAAAGACTCCAAGGATCCTGCCGCTCTCATATTTATTTCCCAAGTTTAAAATAAGTTTTACAGAAGAAACCCAAAATAATAAGGTGTTTGATATGGCGAATACTGAAAAAGCAATGACTAATCCAGGAAAAGACAGGTTAAGAGTCGTAAATAACCCAGTTATCCCGGATAAGAGTAAGCTGAAAGATATGAGTTTTCTGGCAGAATATTTATCTGCTAAATATCCACCTGGAATATAGGATAAAAGTGTTACAAACCCATAAAAAGTATAGATTTGTTTAAAACTAACAGAAGATATGGAATATTTATATTCAAATTCAATAAATAGGTATTTAAAATAGTAGGGGAGTAAAAATGTCAGCCCGCTAGCTATTCCTAAGATAATAATTATTACCCAACGATTTATTTTCATAATTTAACCTCATAGTCTATTATATTTTTTATCGAGTTTATTGGAAAGGATCTTTAACTTACCTTTATTTACGTAGATTTTTTCATCATTTTTCAAGAGAACGAATTCTTCTTTGAAATTAATGAGTTTTATCTGTTTTAAATTTATAATATAGCTTCTTTCCATTCTAAAAAAAAGATGTTTTGGAAGGAGAGTTTCTAATTCTCCTAAATTTTTTCGAATAAAAAAACTTTCCTTATTTATCTTAGCAAAAGATTTTTTATTGATCCGATCATAGGAAAAATAATAAATTTCTCCTAATTTTACAACCGCTTCTTCAGAAATATCGGAAAGTATAATCTCATCATTTTCACTGAGGGAGAGTTTTTTTCCCAAACTTTCAATCTG
>JAUXGP010000130.1 GCA_030621995.1 Psychrilyobacter sp. | reverse complement strand
TGGGTATCCGACAGCATCAGTCATACTTTCTTTTATACAAGTATCTATAAATTGAACTCCGGGTTCTGCAAAATCACAAGCTTCTTGGGCAAGTAATTTCATTAGTTCTTTTGCTTTAATAGTTTTTGTTATAGTTTCATTATTATCTGGAATTTCAAAGGAAAGAGTCCAGTCTTTATTCTCTTCGTATGCTTGCATAAAGTCGTCAGTTATCTGTACAGAGATATTTGCATTAGGGATCATATGCTGATTAGATTTGGCAGAAATAAATTCTAGTATATCCGGATGATCTACTTTTAAACTAAAGAGCATAGCAGGAATTCTCCCCGAATTTTTTATTAACAGATTATCCGCAAAAAAGAGATGAGACGGATCATCTATTGTTATATCATATGTCACACATTTATTTTTTATTTTTTTTACTTTTTTTATTTTCTGTATATATAATTTTGATATTCTATCAGAATATTTTTCATATTTTACATCTGAAAGATAATCTGAAGCATTCACATCGTTATCAGTATTTTTAATGCTTATTTTTAAATCTTTTAATTTATAGGGAGTTTTTAGTCTATCGCAAGAAGGAATATTATTCCCTAATGCTAATTTCTCAGAAAGGGTTTCATTGCAAAAAATAGATCTACTTCTAGTTCCTACAAAACTTAATCGACATCTAGATCTCTTAAATTTATTTAGGGGTGTTAAATACTTACTAGTCCCTAAATTAACAATTACACCGTATTTAGCTAATTCTAATTTTAGAGTATACATAAAATTATAGTCTATAGAACACATCTCTATATTCTTTCTACTCATAGAATTATACCCATCTGCATCAAACATTCCAGAAATAAATGCAAACAAAACGGATTTTGGAGAATTTTTTATAACTTCGGGAAAAATTAAATTACTCGATTTTCCTTTTATACATCCTATAGAGTTAAAAAATTCATAGTACCATCTCCCCATCGACACCCTTTCTAGATTCCCATCTCCTTTACGTATTCCTAATCCATAGGAACCTATTTGTGCGTCGAATAAATCTATTAAAAATCTATTAACTTTATTTTTTACTTTAGGCCACTTAAGTCCTAAAGCAAATTCAATGGATCTTTTTTTTGTAATATATCCGTCACCGTATACAAGTCCTAGGATATATGCTAATTTTTCATTAACTGTGTCTGGATATTTAGGGGGTATTGATATACGGTTACTTTTATTATAATCACTCTCAATGAAAGTAAAATCCGGAATTGAAACATATTTGGTTTCAGGATAATCTGTAATTCTTCTACTTACTAAAAAATCACCTTTCTTGAAATCTTCTAAAGGTTTTTCTTTGTCGATTCCCGCAAGTATATGTTCTTTTGAGAGTAAAAGTCTATCTCCGTATTCTGTTGTAAGTTCATAAATATTTTTTTCAGGATTTTCGAACCAATTAATAATTTTACTAGTTCCGGTAGGACAGAATATAGTACTTTCTGATTTTTTTCTTACTATGTCCTTAATGGTTTTATATCCTTCGGTAGTTAATAGATTAGTTTGAGGGTGTAAACATTGTCCTACGTGCTTTCCAATAGTATTTATAAAGTCCATCCAGCTTATTGCACCTGTGGAAATTTTAGCTGAGTTAGTAATTATTGAACCTCTTGAACGCAGGGCAGAAAAATCAACTCCAAGTCCTTGTCTATATGCAGCAGCTTTTGCTACCTTTAATCCAGTTTCAAAAATAGATTCTAGATTATCTTCTTTTAATTCTATCGTAGTACAGTTACTTATAGAAACCTTTCCTTTAATTCCAAGTCCTGCTAAAACAGATCCTCCTGGCCTCCAAATACCGTTCCAAAATTCTGAGAACCATCGCTGTGCCCAGTATTCTTGTAATTCAGGAGTAGCCTCATACTGTGCAGCAGTTTTGGCTACTCTCCAAAATAATTTGGACGGGAACTGCCGCTCAACATCATCGTTCGGATATTTACTTTTATAAGTATTAATAGAAAATTCGCCACCTGCCGAAAAGTATTCTTCAGCAGTGGTATGAGCTACATCTTCAAAATTTATTTTTTTCATAAAAAGCTTAATTCTAACTCTTATACCATTAAATATTGAAATTCATTTAATATATACGTACCTTAAAACTAAGGTAAAGTTACAGATTTTAACTATAAGAAGCAATGAGATATTTTAAAAAACAATCAGCATTATTCTCAGTACACAACTTTTCTGATGAGAAAGAGGCAAAGAAGTTTCTTAATCGTGTTCGACGTTTTTCTAAAGCATACGGACATAAACCAAAAAGAATGACTATACCAAAAAAAGATAGAGTTGTTATTCAGTATAAAAGCAGGTTTAAAGTTACTGCCAAAGACTACGCTTTAAAACGTATACTTATGGCTATTTATAGAGATAGGAAATTTTAATGAGTTTATTTATATGTGCTATTGAAGAATCCTTAAATTGGGAAGGACAATATTCAAACGACCCTTTAGATAATGGAGGTAGAACTATTTACGGAGTTGCATCAAAATTTTGGCCACAGGAGTTTCATGAGATTTATGGGCTCTGGCAACAGAATAAAAAGAAGGAAGCTCAAGAAATTGCTAAATCTTTTTATCGAACACATTTCTGGAATTCACTTTATAAGCAGATAAATGACGGATTTCTAATTTTTAAATTATTTGATTTTGGTATAAATGCTGGCCGTAGAACTGCTGTTAAAAAATTACAGAAATCTGTTAATTTAGTTTACCGTGAATATAAGGTAGATAAAAAAATTAAGGTTGATGGAGCTTTCGGGCATAGAACTTTGAATGCTATAAATTCTATTGATGGGAAAATATTATATGACAGATATATACATTCTTTAGAAACATACTATAGATCATTGCCTACATTTTTTAGATTTGGGCGCGGATGGTTGAATAGATTAAAGCACAAAGTTAATCTAAGAGCCCGTATATCAATTAATATAGATTTGCATAATGTTTAAAACTAAAAAAGGAATATTCGCTTCAATTACTGCTTTAATTATAGCTATTACTAGTTTATGTGTAGCTGTAGATAATTTGTTCTTTTCGGAAGACTTACCAAGAATAACTGGAACTAACATTTCTACTGCTTCTACTGTTCCAGATAGTTTAGATAAGCAAATAAAAAAAGCACAGACTCTCGAACAATATAAAATCAGGTTCGAGCTAATAGAACATGACGAGAGATTAGATACTCTTGAACATTGGAAGGAAAAAAATAAATGAGATATTTTGAAAAGTTATCAGAAGAGATGACACTTGAGGAAAAGGCTGATCAAAAATATGCAATAGCTAAGAGCTATGAACGTGATGGTCGTCCACGTAAAGCAGAGGAATATAAAAACAAAGCTTCGCGTGCGTATAAAAGAGCTTATGAAAAAGATGCAGAGTCAATCAGTCACGAAGATTGGGTAAAAAAAGAATGGAGTGGAAAAAAAGATCAAGGGTCTTTGTATAGTCTTATACATAAAACTTGGCCTCTTGGTGGATTTTTAACAGCCACACATAAACAAACTGGAGATAGAAGACATATTTACACGTTTGTTGGTGATGCAAAAAATAAAAAAGATGTAAGACAATTTTCTCATATGTATGGCTATCTAACTAAACTACATAAAGATAAAAAAGGCATTCCTCAAAAATACAATTTTGTTGTAAGTAAAGAAATGGGACCTCTCTTTAAAAAACAACAATTAAAGAAAGAAGCTGGTATTCTGAAAGAAAAAATATTCAGCATTTTTGGAAAGAAAATAAAGCCTGTTAAAGCTGGTTACGATGCGATGGCAGTAGAAATGAAAAAATTAAATGCTAGAATTCCTAAACCAGTATACAATAGTCAAGCATTCAATGAGATGAATGCTTTAAAAGGAACTAAAACAACTAATATATTTGGAGAAGTTAAATGAGATATTTTGAAAAACAAAGTTTCCGTTTTGGACAACCGAAAACAGATCTTGAGCGCATAATGAGTCATTACAAAATTACTAAAGAAGAAGCTCAAAAGATGCTAGATAAAAAACCTTTAAAAGAGATTTTACCAAGTAGAGGTACAGGTAGGGAGTGATAATCCCTTATGGCTCTTGTGTTAGTTGGAGGATTCCTCCAGAACTAAATGGGTTTTTTGAGAAAGTTTTTGGTTGGCTCCAAAATAAAATTACAGGAGAACCAGAAACTCATTGTTCTATGACAATGTCGGAGTATCCAGAAGTGAATGCTTATTATGAATATGAATTAAGTGTAACTGGACGTATATCTATTTTTCACATAGGAGAATACAATACGGTTTATGACATATTAGCTCCTGTTAATATGAAGGCAGCTGCTCTTACACTTCTAATAAATAATACCAAAGGGGATTTCTACGGTTTTCTCCAGACAACTATTTTTCTTGTTCGATTCATTATAGAAAAATTCGGTGGTGATGGAAGACGTATCTGGAATCCTTTCCCTTGGTTAGGAATATGTAGTGAAGGTATGTATAGTTATTTATATAGACTTGGAAGACTAATGGACTGGAAAGATTTAACGGATTTTATGGATCAATGGAGTCCGGATGTATTTCATTCAGGCGATGCTCGTGTAGTGTTAGACTTCATGGTAGAGAAAGGTTATGCTAGAAAGATATGGAATTAAGATGAGATATTTTGAAAAATTATCAATGCCTCTTGCTCTTAGTACAGCTAAGAATTTGGTTAGGTATATTAAAAAGAATAAGATACCTATTGTGGACATATCTAGTCCTCAGCGTGCAGTTATAACATTGAAAAGATCTGGTATGAAAGTACCTTCTCTAGATACATTAGGTAAGGCGACAAAAGAAGAATCAAAAAAGGGAAAAATAATAAAAGAGCGGGTAAGTCGTATGGGTATATTAACTGGCAATAAGCCTATACAAAAGGATTTTTCGAAAAAAGTGATTGTATATAATTCAAAGAAAAAGTTTCCAGACCTTATGTCTGCCTTTGGACACGAAATGGGGCATACTGTAAGTTCTAAAGGAAAAAAAATTATTGGATCTTCTAGACGTGGAAAAACGATAACTAAAATACAAAATGAATTCACTGCAAATAAAAATTTTAGAGATAAGATTTTACCTAAGATTTCAAAAGACAAAATAAAAGATAGTTTAGAATATCAAAAGGCAATGGAACCGGCTATTCAAAGTTACAGAAATAGTTTAGTAGCAGGTAAAGGTAGGAAAGTATCAAAATTTGATATAAAATATGCAATTAATTCAGGTAAAAATAAACCAGGAACAAGCGAACGTGTTTATAGAAGGAATGCTTTTGGAGAATAATATGAGATATTTTGAAAAAATAGGAGTTCTTGGGATACCGGATAAGAAAGTCAGTTCCCCCCTCCCCACTCTCCACCAGCCCCAGAAATGGGACTTTGTAAT
>JAUXGP010000097.1 GCA_030621995.1 Psychrilyobacter sp. | reverse complement strand
TCCCAGAGAAACAGTGGAATATGAATATGATTTAGAATATGGAACTAATACATTATGTATGCATAATGATTCTATAAAACCTGGTCAGAGGGTGCTTATCGTTGACGATCTGTTGGCTACCGGGGGAACAGTCGAAGCCACTATAAAGATAATAGAAGATTTGGGTGGAATTATTGCCGGGATGGCATTTCTTATCGAATTAGAAGATCTGAATGGCAGGGAAAATTTAGCAGGTTATGATATCATGACTTTAATGAAGTACTAAAGTACTAATAAGAAAGCGACACTTGGTGTCGCTTTCTTATTAGTACTTAAATTAAGTATATTTATTTAAAAAATTTTAAGGAAGGAATTTTTATGGAATATAAATCAAATATCGCTGAAGAACTTAAAAAAAACAGTTTAAAAATAGATGAGGAGATGATCTTTTCTGCCTATGAATTTGCAAGGGAATCACATGTGGGACAGTACCGAAAATCAGGAGAGGAATATATTGTTCATCCTGTAGAGGTCTCTAAAATACTCATTAATATGAAGATGGACGCTGAAACCATTACCGCTGGATTTCTGCATGATATTGTAGAAGATACCATGACTACTATACAGGACATCGAATATAATTTCGGCTCTGAAGTAGCTAAATTAGTGGATGGGGTAACTAAACTTACAAATCTGCCTGTAGGCAGCAATAAGCAGCCTGAAAACATCAGAAAGATGATCGTAGCTATGGCCAGTGATGTAAGGGTTGTTATCATTAAATTAGCTGATAGACTGCATAATATGCGTACACTAAAATTTATGCCCGCTTATAAACAGGAGAGAATTGCAAGGGAAACACTGGATATCTTTGCACCCTTAGCCCATAGAATTGGAATGGCAAAGATAAAATGGGAATTAGAAGATCTATGCCTGTATTATTTAGAACCTGAGATCTATAGAAAATTAGTCAAAATGGTCAACAATAAGAGGGTTGAAAGGGAAGAATACACCAGTGCTATCTTAAGAAATATGAAAAAAATTATCCATGAGTCCAATATAGACGGGATAGTTTCTGGACGGGCTAAACATTTTTATAGTATCTATAAAAAAATGTATGAAAAAGGGAAAAGTTTTGATGAACTCTACGACCTTACAGCTGTAAGAGTATTGGTAGATACAGAAGCTGAGTGTTACAATATCTTAGGAATGCTGCATAGTCACTGGAAGCCTGTACCAGGAAGGTTTAAAGACTATATAGCAGTCCCTAAATCCAATGGTTATCAATCTATCCATACTACCTTGGTAGGCCCTTTGGGGAAATTTGTCGAAGTGCAGATAAGAACTAAAGATATGCACGCTATTGCAGAAGATGGAATAGCAGCACACTGGAACTATAAGGAAAAAAGAAAGAACTCCAAGGCAGATAATGTTTATTCATGGCTGCGAAAGATATTGGAATGGCAAAATGAAGCCGATACATCTGAAGAATTTATTCAGACAGTTACAGGGGATATACTCAATGAAACAGTATTTGTTTTCTCACCTAAGGGAGATGTTATCGAACTATCCAAGGGTTCTACCCCACTCGACTTTGCATTTCATATCCATACAGAGGTAGGGTATAAATGTATAGGAGCTAAAGCCAATGATAAGATTGTCCCGATCGATTATAAATTAAAAAACGGAGACAGAATCGACATCATAACCTCTAATATCTCCAAGGGCCCCGGCAGAGACTGGTTAAATATAGTAGCTACCCAGAGTGCTAAAAGCAAGATCAGGAGATGGATAAAGGAAAAGAACTTTGATGAAAATTTAAAGATAGGAAAAGAACTTTTTGAAAAAGAACTTGCGAAGGTGGGATCTTCTGTAAAACAGATTGAAAACAGCTCTGAAATGAAGGAATATTTAAATAAAAATTCTATCAATAATTTTAATGAACTACTTATTAAGATAACTTCTAAAAGATTGAATGTAACCCTCCTGGCAGAAAGATTGGTCAAAAAAGATGAAGAAACAGACCTGGAGCTCATAGAAAATTATCAAAATGAAGCTCCTAAAAGAAAAAGTCGTAAAAAAAATGATTATGGTGTTATAATAGATGGTCTTGATAATACTATTGTTCGATTTGCCAAATGCTGCACTCCTCTCCCGGGAGATGAGATCGGCGGATATATAACTACCTATGGAGACATCGGCATCCATAGATTGGACTGTAAAAACTATATGAATTTAATTGTACGTGATCCCAAGAGAGAGATAGGTGTTAGATGGGATGACGAAATTATAAGCAGAAAGATCAATAAATACAGGTTTAAATTCACCATAGTCACCGCAGACAGGGCAAATATCCTCTTGGAAATTGTAAAAATTATAGCTGATCATAAGATCGATCTGGAAGGTGTAAACTCCGGGCATATTAAAAACGGAGCTGAAAGACTTTCAGTTATCGACATCACTATAGATATCAACGAAAAGAGAGACTATGAAAAATTAATCAATCATATTGTAAATTTAAAAGATGTATTGGAAATCAGGAGAAATCAAAACAATTAAGAACCCTTTTCTATTAAAAAATCCAGACAGGGGAGATAAAAGGAGTATAAGATGAAAAAATTACCAGTAAATTATGAATTATCCCATAGAGATGGAAATGCAAGAGCAGGGGTTATAACTACTCCCCATGGAGATATAAAAACTCCGGTATTTATGCCGGTTGGAACACAGGCAACTGTAAAAACGATGAATCCCGAAGAAGTTAGAGAGTTAGGAGCAGATATTATCTTAGGAAATACCTACCACCTGTTCCTCAGGCCAGGTGACGATGTAGTGGCTAAATTTGGCGGCTTACATAAATTTATGAACTGGTCTCACCCTATATTAACAGACAGTGGCGGATTCCAGGTATTCAGTTTAGGAGCTATCAGAAAGATAAAGGAGGAAGGGGTATACTTTAGATCTCATATTGACGGGTCTAAAAGATTTATATCCCCTGAAAAATCTATAGACATTCAAAATAATTTAGGAGCAGATATCGTTATGTTATTTGACGAATGTCCTCCCGGTCAGTCTTCTAGAGAATACTTAATACCTTCCATTGAAAGAACTACCAGATGGGCTAAAAGATGTGTAACTGCTCATAAAAGACCTGATGATCAAGGCTTATTTGCCATAGTTCAAGGTGGAATATATGAAGATCTGAGAGATAAGAGTATGAATGAATTGATGGAGATGGACGAAAGTTTCTCTGGATATGCTATAGGCGGGTTGGCTGTAGGAGAACCCCGTGAAGATATGTATAGAATACTGGATTATATAACTCCTAAACTGCCTGAGCATAAACCCAGATACCTAATGGGTGTAGGAGAGCCTCTTGACATGCTGGAAGCTGTAGAACATGGGGTAGATATGATGGACTGTGTACAGCCATCCAGAATTGGCAGACACGGGACTACATTTACAAAATATGGAAGATTGGTTATCAAAAATGCTAAATATTCCCTTGATCCCAGACCATTGGATGAAGACTGTGACTGCTATGTATGTAAAAACTATACTAGGGGTTATATCAGACATCTATTTAAAGCTAATGAGATGCTGGGACAGAAATTAGCTACGTATCATAACCTTTATTTCTTAATAAAGATGATGAATGGTGCAAGAGATGCCATCATAGATAAAAAATTTATGGCCTTTAAAGAGGAGTTTATAGGAAACTATACTCAGGGTAAGGACAGTGAGTGGATAATCCCACAGAAAATATAGGAATAAAAAAATTAGAGATGCAATGCACCTCTAATTTTTTTATTGTCAATATCACGTTGCTTTTTTATTCCTATGCCTCGAAACTTACCTCCATATCCGTGAAATTCAGCTTAGAAAAATGTTTTTGAAATTCTTTTGGATTAGTAATAAATATAGGATAGTAAACTATGAGGGTCGTGTCGTTATAGATGGTAAAATCATCCAGGATAAACCCTTCAACATCTCCTAATCTCACCCTTATCTTGGTCAGTTTAGTCAAAAATATATCCAGGGCATCCAGGTCTAAATCCAGGAGTTCCTCCAGTGCACTCTCTGAAAAAATTGCTTCATTTATAGGCTTGGTATAACTCCTTGTGGTATCACTTAGAAAAGATACAAACTTTATGACTAGGGGCATATACAGACTACTTATGTCCATCTCCAGCTTGCTCAGAATGTTTTGAGTAATAGGATGGAGGAGCTTTTTTAGATTTACAGCCTCCTGTTTTTCAAACTCTAAATCATCTGCAGCTTCATATATATTAGCAATCCTTTCTGCATCATTTGGTTCTTTAGCCAGAATTTCAATGACTCCTTCTACTAAAATCCCATGTTGTTTCAGCTCATCTATTATACTTTTTTCCTTTTCAACCATCCCCCTGTAAGCTATTTCGGCCATCTCGTTGAAAATATCATAAATGCTGTTATAGAAAATGGTCATCTGTTTATGTTCCACATTATCTTTATCAATCTCAGAATCTTCCAATTGACTCAATATATTTCCTATTCCCACAATCAATTCATCCTCTAAATATTTCGAAAGGAGGCGTACATCCCTTAACTTCATATTTATTTCCAGTTTAACATTTTTATTTTCAATATCGCTTTGATTATAAGCAGCTTCGTTCATAGTTCCCCACCTCTTCTTAGAATTCTAATAATCTTATAGTTTCTTCTTTATTTATTGGCAAAAATATAAATTTTCCTTTATTCATCGCCTCCTAATCCATTAAAAAAATAATGTTTTCATATTTATTGTATCTATGGTAAACTTAACCTTAGTGATAAAAAAAATCAGAGGAAAATCAGGAGGATTTTATGAATAATAACGATGTATTGCGTAGATTTAGATATGCTTTGGATATGAGTGATAAAGAGGTAATAGGCACATTTAAAGAATCAGGACATATCATAGATAAAGAGGGAGTTCTTAATCTGTTGAAAAAAGATGAAGAGGAAGGTTTTGAAAAGTGTAACAATAGATTACTGGGGATGTTCTTTGATGGTCTTATAGTCCAAAAAAGAGGCAGACAAGAGGTGAAACCCGGGCAAACTCCAAGAAAACCAGAGGTAATGACTTCTAATAATATCAACAACCAAATTCTAAAAAAAATAAAGATAGCTTTAAACTTAAAAACTGAAGATATGGTAGCTGTATGGGAATTAGCAGATATCTACATCTCAAACTCAGATCTGACTGCATTATTTAGAAAAAAAGGGCAGAAAAACTATAAGGAATGTTTAGATAAGTTCTTGAGAACTTTCTTAAAGGGACTAGCTGTAAAATATAGAAAGTAGAGAAACCTCACTCTTTTCTTATATCCCTCTCCTAGATTAGGAGAGGGATAAGCTAACGCAAAAGCTGAATTAAACTAAGTTAAATATGGGAGTAGTTATATGGAAATTTTTAATTTAAAAAAATCAAAACCATTGAAAGCTAGAATAAAAAAACAGCTTACTGCTGAAGAAAAGCAAATATGGAACTATATAAAGGATAGAAAACTTTATAATTTAAAATTTCAAAAACAGTACGAGATGGAAAGATATACTGCCAATTTTTACTGTCCTGAGATAGAGTTTGCTATAGATATCGATAATGAGAAACATACTAAAAAATATGAAAAAACAAGGGAAGAATACCTGCATTCTATAGGGGTAACCAGCCTTCGATTTACCAGCGGTGAGATAAAGAGTAACTTAGAAGATGTATTAAAAAAAATAGAAGATGCGATAAACGGTCTTAAAAGCTAGAATAAAAAACTGAACTCCTGATTGGGGTTCAGTTTTTTTAATTTTTCCTTTAAGGGATGATATTATTTTGTGGTATAATTATCTTAGCAAAATGTAGTGAAATAGGAGTGATGAAATGGGAAAATCATTTTATAGATTTAAAAACATAAAAAGTTTATTAGAGTTTGAAGAATTAGAAAAGCAAACTATTTATTTTGCACCACCAGAAGATTTAAATGACCCAATGGAAGGATTTAAAGATATTGTTTGGAATGGAGATGAAATTGTTTGGAAAAATTTATTCAAAAACTATCTTTTATGTTTAGAGCATGCAACCTCTTTATTTACTGTAATAGGTGAAGAACATGGGACAATAACTGAGAGTGATATTCCTGTATTTAAGAATCATGAAGATTTCCCGACTATTCAATATAAAGAACTTTTCGAAGAAATAAAATTAGAATTTTTTAAAGTAGTTTTACCTTTTATAAAGAAAATAGCTACTAGAACTAGCCCGATAAGAAGAGATGAACTAAGTTTTAATTTAAAAGTAGTTCATTCAATAGCTTTAGACATAATTATAGAAAAATATGAAGAAAAG
>JAUXGP010000281.1 GCA_030621995.1 Psychrilyobacter sp. | reverse complement strand
CTGTCATAGCACTCCTGCACTATTATACATTTTAATCCCAGCATTGCTGCCTGAGATGCTACTGCTGCTCCATAGTTTCCTGAAGTTGCAGCAATAACCCCCTTATATCCTAGTTTTTTTGCATGGTATACTGCTGTGGCAGCACGCCTGGCCTTAAAACTTCCGGATGGATTGGATGCCTCATCCTTCAAGAATATCCTGGCTCCCTTTCCGGCCGGAGCTATTTTTCTGGCTAAATTAGTCAAATTTTTAAGTTCATATATAGGAGTGTTTCCCACTCCGGTTTCCCCTTGTATTTTTTTTATCTCTTCCAAAGAATATCCGGCTTCTTTCATCATAGCTTCATAGTCAAAATCAATTCCTTCCTTCTCAAAGGTATCATAATCTATCCCTACAGCTTTTTTCATTATCTCTGTCTTCCTAGACATCACGGCACTATAACTTCTATCCATTATTTTTCCTCCCCATAAAAAAGTAGTTCCTTTAGGGTTTTTCCTATCTGCAAAATTTCAGGTATATGGTTTCCATAGTTATGTTTATGAGTAGGATGGATCTCCACCAATTTCCCACTGACCTTTCTTCCTACTATTGTTTCTATATTTGCCATCTCTCCTACCTGAGTATCTTCCAATAAAAATCCCTTTATCCACATCTCCAATGGAACTTTTTTTGTTTCCTCCGGTATTTGAGGTGCCCTGTCTTTTGGTTCCAACACTATGTTATAGATCATTACCCAGTCACCTTTTTTAGCCAACATAATTTATAACCTCCAATCTTGAATTTTTCTTTGACTCCTCCTTCTTATGGTTTCTCTAAAACTAGAGAAACCATAGCTATAATATTTGCTATAGTTTCCTCTGAACTGAGAGGAAACGACAACAATAAAGGAGTTTGTTTTTAATTAAGTTCTACCTCTATCATATCTCTATAATCTCCTACTATACATCTAGGAATTGGTAGATCGATCATTGTTTTTAATCCAGGTCTGGAATTTATGATTTGCGGTATCATGTTGATACACATTGCAATAGTTCCTATTCCGCCATCTATCTCAGGAGTGATCGCCATATTAATATTAGGAGTTCCAGTCAGTGTGATATAGTCACCTGTTTCCACTCCCCCTAACTGAGGTTCTATTTGCTGTGGATGGATCATCTCTACTTTTTTCTCTCTATCTACATACCCATCTCCTAACATAGAACACCCTGCTACATATCCTGCTTCCACTTTTATATATTGTGTTTCCCTGGGAACATCTGTCACTATAGGAGCCATAGAAGTTTTTAACGGCCCGTCTAATTTCCATCCTACTGCATCTGTCATCATATTTACAGATTCTTCAAATCCAACATGTCCTGCCAAAGTACCTGCCTTATCCTGCTCTATAAAATCTTCTTTGCTCAGTCCTACTCCCTGCTCTTCCATAACTGCATGACCAAATGGAGACAGACTGTTTATTCTTTCTGATTTTATATGTGTCAGGTCTGTCATAGCACCAGTTAAAGTCAACACCAATAAATCCATCATCAGCCCTGGGTTTATCCCAGTTCCCAATATTGATACACCATTTTCTTTGGCTATTCTATCTAATTCCAATGCTTCCTTCGGGCTCTGTGCCTTTGGATAAGCCATTTCTTCTGCTGTAGACACTACATTTATCTTTTTTTCCAACACTAACTTTAATCTAGGAAACGCTTTTTTTACGAATGAATCTGTGGCACACAGACATACATCACAAGACTTTTCCTTCAATACTTCATCTATATTTCCATTTATATAAACTGGAGCTCTATCTCCCCTGTTTACTCCTAAAACTTCATGCATCTCCCTGTCTACCCTGTCTGGATGGAGATCACATACACCTACTATCTCTATCCCTTTTTTATTTAGAAGTGCCTTAGCCATCCCGCTGCCCATTGCTCCAAATCCCCATATTGCTACCTTAACATTTCTCATTTTTACCCCCCTTATCGCCCATGGCGAAACTAAAAACTAAACTCATCCTTTTTATAGTTGCTCTTTTATCAAAGAGTTTACATCTACAAATTAAGTTTTAATTATACTTAATTTTAGTAGTCGTAAAAAACCGACAACAAGAAAAGAGTTATCTTACAACTCTATCTTATCCAATACCTCATCCTTTATCTCTACAATCTTATTATCTTTTTTATATACCCTGGGAACCCTTTTACTTACATTGCATAAAACCTCATAACTTATCGTCCCCAATATATTTGCTATATCCTCTGGAGTCACTTTATTGTACTCATCCTCTCCAAATAAGATAACTTCATCTCCTCCGTCTACATCTAAGCCTGTAATGTCTACTACAAATTTATCCATACAGATGGCTCCTGCTACTTTTGCCACTGCATTTTTACCTTTGATGATTACCTTTCCTTTATTACTGAGTCCACGGCTATATCCATCGGCGTATCCGATTGGTATCAGCCCTGTCCGGGATTCTCTGTTTACCGTATATGTAAGCCCGTAACTTATTGATTCACCTTTTTCCAATGTTCTTATATGATAGATCTTACTATGCAGCGACATCACCTGTTTCAAGTCTATCACCTTATCTTTCTCCTGAACTTCAGACGGGTAATGCCCGTACATGAGAAGCCCTGCCCTTACCATATCATAGTTAAATTCCGGTAGATCTAATATAGCTGCACTGTTTGACACATGTTTTATAGGTATCTCTATACCCAGTTTTTCCAGTTCATCTATTATATATTTAAATTCCTCCACCTGTTTTATGGTATACCATTTATCTGCTTCATCAGCTACTGCAAAATGCGTATATACT
>JAUXGP010000193.1 GCA_030621995.1 Psychrilyobacter sp. | reverse complement strand
CTCCAAATCATTATAACTGACCTTCCCTGGGACTTTTTTATCCAGGTGATCTTCTATTATTTCTTTTTTCATTTCTTCACCTAAAAATTTAGAGTCACTAATTTGAATATTATCTATATAAACGTCATCTAAAACTACTTCTCTCCGCTTTTTTTTCTCTATATTGGGATCTTTATATTTTTCTAATTGTTCCAGTTTTTCTTTAGTTGCTGATTCCCCCTTAGAGATTAAATTATCAAAATCATCAAAATTTGCAGCATTGTCTAACTTTACATCGGGATCTATGACTATAGTTGCCAGCTCCCTTTGTTTTTCTGTAGACTCTATCCCCCTATAGGTAGAAATCTTCCCTACCACAGTCAATAAATTATAAGTTAATGTATCTATTTGAGGTGCTCCTACATCACTGGCAATGACAATGTCTGCTCCTGCCTGGAAAAGATCCTCTACAGGTAAATTTCTAGAAACCATACCATCTATATATACTTTATCTCCTATTTTTACAGGGTCATATATAGTGGGAATTGCCATACTGGCACTGACAATATGAGCTAGATCTCCATGATCAAAACTTTTAGCTTTTCCTGTGTTAAAATCTGTAGCAACTATTCGCAAGACCGGATCAAATTCATCAAAAGATTCAACCTCTTTGACATCCCAAAATAACTCTTTTAATTTTAAATACGATTTTTCCCCTGTTAAAACTCCCTTTGGAAGACTAAAATTTAATTTATCATCATAAGTTACCGAAGCAAAATATTTTTCAGACTTAAATTTTTCCTCCAATGGAATATCGATCCTCATGGGATCATTAGATAACCTATATCTCCAATCCATGGTTTTTACAATAACTTCTATCTCATCCGGGTTATATCCCACAGCATACAGGCTGGCTACAATCCCTCCCATACTGGTTCCACTGATATAGTCTATAGGGATATTATTTTCCTCTAAAATTCGGAGTACTCCTATATGAGCAAATCCCTTGGATCCTCCCCCGCTCAGTGCAACTCCCACTTTTATCCTTTCCCCGGATTTTTTTTTCTTTAAAATTGATTTTTTTAATTTTTCCAATTCTATAATTTGAGATTTTTTCAATTGTATTTTTGAATCGATGGTAGAAATCTCCATGGGATGATCTTTAGGAGGTCCTGTCTCTGATTTAAGAGTAATAACAAAAATATTGTATATCACTAATATGTATAAAATTTTTATTTTCATCTTCCCTCCTACATTTTTAATATTTTTTCCTTCGTTGGATCTTCTATATCCAACTGTTTCATAAAATAGGTATTTAGTTTTTCCTTAAACTCGATCCCCGGAGAATCTCCATTTTTAAGGAGGTCCTCCCCTCTGACAAGGGGTTTTATTTTAGACAGGATATAGATATAGTTCTCTATTTTTATTTTTATCTTTTCCTTCCTATTTTGAATATAAATCAGGGTTATTATTTCTATGGATATATTATTTAACGCCTTGTATATATCCGAATTTTTATCAGCTGATTCTAACTGATCCAGTATTTTCTCCCTTATTAATATACCATAATCATACTTTTCTATAAATTTATTTGAAAAATTAAATTTTTTAAATACAAGATCCAGTTCTTTTTTCTCTAAATTTTCCAGTATAATCAAAAATACCAATAACCACTTTTTGATTTTGACAAAACTTAGAAGTTCCTCTAAGTTTTCCAATCTTTCTATATTTTTTTTCATCTCCAAGTCATATTTAATATTAGGGTTAATTTCATTGAATATCTTATATTCATTTAAAAATTCCATCCCCCTGGTTAAGTTTTTATCAGAAAATAAAATTTCTAACTCCTGCTTAACCCGGGGCCAGGATATTTTCTTCAAAAATCCATCGGCTATTGCATTTTTTAAAAATATTTCTGTATCTTTTTCCAGTTCAAACCCATACCTGGCTGCAAACCTAAATGCTCTTATTATCCTTGTAGGATCCTCTACAAAACTTAGATTATGTAAGGTCCTTATTTTTTTAGTGGCAAGATCCTCATACCCGCCATAAAAATCAATGAGTTGACCAAAGTTATAACTGTCAATCTCCAAAGCCATGGCATTTATACTAAAATCTCTCCTGTACATATCATCTCTGATATTACCGTATTCCACTACCGGAAGGGAGGTAGGATATTCATAGTATTCCAGCCTCGAGCTGGCTATATCTAATTTCAAGTCATCATGGACCACTACCACTGCTGTTTTAAATTTTTCATGAATCTTTACTTTTTTTGCTCCCAACATATCTTTTAGCTCTAGAGCAAATTTTATCCCATCACCCTCTACTACTATATCGATATCTTTGTTATTTATTCCCAGGATAAGATCCCTCACTATCCCGCCTACCAAAAATACTCTTTCACCTCTTTTTTTTGATACCGCTTCTATAATTTTCAATAGATTCAAGAGTTCTGCTGGGACTACCTCTTCTATATCATTTTTTATCTCTGACTCAAACTTTAATTTTTCAGCCTTCCTTATGGGATTTTTACTGTAGATAGACTCTAATATATCAGTTCTTGTTACTATCCCCAGTATTTTCCCCTCATCATCGACTATTGGAACTCTCCCAATCCCCTTTTCCACAACAAGAGCTTTTAATTCTTCAACACTCAGGTTTTTATCTGCTGTGATTACTTCAGATGTCATATAAGCACTTACAGGTGCATTTGAAAATCCATGATTGAGAGCTTTGTCTACACTGTTTCTGGTAATTATCCCTGCGATTTTCCCTTCTTCTACAATGGGTAAGCCGCCATATCCCATCCTATACATTATCTTATAGGCCAGTTTAATTTTGGTGTCTTTTAAGATAGTTTTAACCGGGGTGTTCATTATATCTATTGATTTTTTGCTGGGTTTAATTGCCGCTTCTATGCTTTTTTTTATATCCGTATATATTTTTTTTATATTTTGATCTCTGACTATACCAGAAACAGCATATTCATGTCCGCCTACCTTATAATCCATTAAAATTTCAGCTACATTTATTTTATTTGAAGATCTTCCCACTATATTGACTCTTTTATCATTCCCGCATAAAATAATGCACAGGCTTGATTTTTCCAGATACTGTATCTTATTTATCAGCTCATCCAAACCAAAAATAAAGTCATCGGTTTTATAATAAGTTAATTGCGCTCTCTCTCCATCGATATCTATAAATTCTGAATTTTCAATGAGTTCTATAAATATTTCTAATTGTTCCTTTTCCAATCCCTTTTGAACATATTCATTGACTTTGGATAAATCCCCGTTGTTTTTCAACAAATAAGATGCCATCTCTAAATCTTTGGGAGTAGTGCTGCTAAAGCTAAAGTTTCCTGTATCCTCATAGATTCCCATAAGACCTAAGGTAGCTTCTATCTCATCCAATTTAATATTCGGGTCATCTTCTAACAGAACTTCCAATATATTGGTGGTATTAGAACCATAGTTTTTCCTGATAATTTCCCCGCCTTTTATATCATTTTCGCTGATCTTATGATGATCATAGATTATAACCTCTACATCATCCCTGTCCAATAATTGTTCAAACAATCCTATCCTGTTTTTTTTTGAAGTATCTACAACTATAAGTTTACTGACCCTGTCCATCTTAATATCTTTTGTTTTTTTTACCTGTAAAAAATTTTGATACAGGTTTACAAAAGCTTTTACACTTTTTCCAATATGACCCGGGAAAACCAGTATTCCATTGGGATATAATTTCTTTATTAAAACCATAGAAGAAAGTGCATCTAAATCTGCATATATATGACAAGTTATTATTTCCATCTCTACCACCCTATAAATTTATATAATTATATTCAATATAATTATACACTTTTATCTATTTTTTTCTAACATTTTTTAGAAAATTAAATATTATGTTGACAATAATATATTATTCATTATATGATTGGTCAAATAAAAAAATTAAATGGAGGTGACTATTATGTCTAAGAGACT
>JAUXGP010000148.1 GCA_030621995.1 Psychrilyobacter sp. | reverse complement strand
CCCCGCCACATAGATGAACCAACTCATAGACAATAGACAATCCCAGACCTGTACCGGCTACATTACTGGTCCTTGCCTTATCTACCCTATAAAACCTGTCAAATATCTTATAGGTATCGGATTTATTCATCCCAATCCCATTGTCCTTTACAGAAATTTTATATTTATCGAATTTTTCCTCAATGGTAATTTTGATTTTAGGAGAATTGATATTATAGATAATAGCATTCTCAATGAGATTTTTTAAAATCATGGTAGTTTTTTCAAAATCTATCCTGATATAGTCAGTTTGTAAATCCAACTTATAGGATAGGTCAACTTTTTTTGATTCAATTTGATTTTCAAGAGACCTGTTGATCTCATCTATTAAAACATTTATTTGAATAGGAGCGAGGTTTACTACTTTACTGCTCTCTATCTTGGATAGATTTAAGAAATCCATTAAAATATTGTCTAATTTCCTGGCATTTCTCTCTATGGTATTGATAAATTTATCTCTTTTATGGGAATCCTCTTCCTCCCTCAGCGCAACTAAATATCCCATAATATTAGTGAGAGGAGTTTTCAATTCATGACCTACATTGGTGATGAAGTTTTTTTGTACTTCCAAAGTTTCCCTATTTCTAGTGATATCTTTTATGGTAAAAAGGTATTCTTCCCTGGATTTCATATATTTTCCCCGGAGCAATATATATTTTTGAATATCCTCTAAATAGATTTCAGAGATATTATTTTCTTTTTTTGAGATCAACCGGTCTATAAATTTAATAATTTCGGGATATTTGATATCTTTTTTATAATTCTTAATATCTTCCTTTATGTAGATGAAATTAATGGCGTCATTTTTTAATTTAATTTTTTTTTCTGTATCTACTAAGATGATTCCCATATCTACAGATGAGATAATATTATTTAATTTAATTTTCTCTAATTTTAATTTTTCTATGTTTTTAAGGTTGTTATCCTGCCATTCCTTAATAACTTCCCAAAATTTAAATAGCCACCTGTCATCTTTTGAGACCACTTTTTTTATCTCATTGCCGTCCTCTAACATCTTTTTTATTTGGTCGATTCTATCGAAAAGATAGCGTTTCAAATAAAATCTATAACTTATAAGTGCAAAGAGATTTAAAAGTGAAAATAAAATAATATGTATATAGGTACTGAGTTTTATATGTTTTAGAGCATTGTTAGATATAACGGAAACACGAATAATTTGAGATGAATTTAATTTCAGAGCAAAATATATCATTTCTTTTTTGGTAGTTTCACTCTTTCGTGTGGCTAAGCCCTCGTTGTTTTTTAAGGCACTTAAAATTTCAGGCCGGTTATGGTGATTTTCCAAGGATTTAATAGATTTGTCTTCCATACTATCAAATAAAACTTTTCCATCTAAACCTATAATAGTAAATCTTTTGCGTGTATTTTTAAAGAGGTCACCATAATTTTCAGATGGATTTTGTAAGATAATATTTTTGATCAAATAAGCATCGTTTCTAAGGGAATTTTCCACATTTTCTATACTGATCTCCGATAGTTTATCGGTATTCCACCTGACATAAAGGACCTCTATCAGGAGGATAAAAATTATTATTATAAAATCTTTTCTTCTAATTTGTATCCAACCCCCTTGATCGTTTTAATATCTTTTGAGATACTCTTTACCTTATCTCTGATTTTTGAAATATACATATCTACAGTACGATCACCTGTATAATAGTTACTCTGCCACACCTTATCTAATATCTTATCTCGGGTTAATACTAATCCCTTATTTTTTATAAGAAGGAGTAAAAGATCATATTCTTTTTTAGACATGGGAATTTCATTTTTATCCTCTAAAATCAAGTGTTTATCGGTATCTATAGTTATATTTTTAAATATATATTTCTTGGTGCTAATTTTTGTTTCACGGTTTAAAAGTTTCTTTACCCGTAAAACCAACTCTCTGGGATCAAATGGTTTTTTCATATAATCATCTGCTCCTACCTCCAGCCCTGATAACACATCCTCTATATCAGTTTTGGCTGTAAGCATGATTATCTTGGGGTTGCCGTACTTCTCTTCTGATTTTTTTATCATTTGAGCCAGACTCTTCCCATCTAAATGAGGCAGCATAAGGTCCAATATAATAATATGAGGATGATAAGTTTTGGCGGCCTTTAATCCTGCCATTCCATCACTCGCTTCAAGAACTTCATATCCCTCTTTCTCCATAAAAAAACTAATTAATTCCCTGATATCTATGTCATCTTCTACAATTAATACTTTCAATTAATAATCACCTCATCCCTTATTATTTATAAAATACTTTCTATACTTAGAATACAATTTTTTTTATTCTATTTCAAACTTTTTCTGATTTATTTACATTAGATTGACAATAGGATATAGACAATAAAAGTTTATATTTTATAAGTGATGATAACTTTTATATAATCACTTATAAATTATAAGTTTTTTACAACCTTTAAAAAAATATATATAAGTAAAAGCAGAGAAATTTTTCTCTGCTTTTGCTCTATAACACTCCTATAAATTCATCTATTCCCATAACTAAAATTCCGTTTTTTTATTTTTAATTTGTTTAAATTTTAGTTCACAGAATTAGTTGCATCTCCTGTAGAAGAAAATTCTAGTAAATTTTTTAGAGAAACTTCTACCATATCTGATACAGCTTGATGTGTGAAAAAGGCTTGATGGGGAGTTATCTGAACATTGGACATATTCTTTAAAATCACCAAATTATCGTTATTAATTTGCCTTCTGGAACAATCTCTAAATATAATTCCATTCTCCCCCTCTAAAACATCTAGAGCCGCTCCTCCGACTTTTCCTGATTTTAATCCTGCCACAAGATCTTTAGTGTGAACAAGTTCTCCTCTGGCAGTATTAATTATCAATACTCCGTCTTTTGCGGAAGATAAAAACTTCGAATCCACCATATGTCTAGTCTCTCCAGTCATGGGAATATGCAGAGTTATTATATCCGACTGTTTTTTTAACTCCTCTAAACTAACATATTCTATATTCTCTAAATGAGAAGGAAAAGGATCATAGGCAATAACCTTACATCCAAAACCACTCAAACATTTAATCACTGTTTTTCCAATCTTACCTGTTCCTATCACACCTATAACTTGATTTTGTAATTCTCTTCCCTTTAGACCTTTCAGAGAAAAATCGTTGATTCCTACCTTTTTTATCGCCAGAGGAAGACGTCTGAGTAAGTTCATTATAGACATCACTGTGAACTCAGCAACGGAATAGGGGGAATAGGAAGAGTTACTCACCTTGATTTTAAGTTTTGCAGCCATATCTAAATCTACGTTATCGTAACCTATACTTCTGCTGGCAGCGAATTTAATTCCATTTTTTTTAAGAACTTCTAGATTTACTTTTCCTAAATCACAGCTTCCTACAAATGAAAGGAGTTCGTATCCTGAAGATTCATCTAGATTTGAGCTGGACACTCCTTTTTTTACGATTTTTAACTCCATGTTATATAAACTGGCAAACCTGTTAAAAGCTTCTAATTCATCCTCTCGCACTCCGTAAGCTACTACTTTTATTTTATCTAAAGTGTTTAATTCTTTAAAATTTAATATTTTTTCCAATCCTCTATCCCCCTTCTGAAATTATTTAATATATAAGAACTCCAGTTCCTCCTACTTTTCCTGATATATATTCCGATGTATCTTTTCTTGTTTTTAGAAGATAATTCATATTATTATTATACTCTCTGACAAAACTATTATCAATAGTGTACGAAGAAGGGGGTGATAGAACATTTAGAAAATGAATAACTAAAAAAAGGAGAAATAAATTCCTCCTCTATCCGAGATTGTAATTTACACGAGATTTGGGACAGACCCCTTAAAGACCATCTTTCTCATCTTTGATCCAACTTCTTCAATTCTAGAGTCGGAGTATTTAGATCGTTCACTCTTCATAAATTTATATCCATTTTCAGTCTCATCTATAAATTCTTTTGCAAACTTACCATTTTGAATATCTCCTAAAACTTCTTTCATAGTTTCACGAGTTTTATCTGTAATAATCTTCTTTCCGGTAACATAATCACCATATTCAGCAGTATTTGAGATAGAATCCCTCATCTTGGCAAATCCTTTTTCATATACCATATCGATGATTAATTTCATCTCATGTACACATTCAAAGTATGCAACTTCTGGGTTATATCCTGCTTCTACCAGGGTGTCAAATCCGGCCTGCATAAGTTCTGTAACTCCTCCGCAGAGTACAGCCTGCTCTCCAAATAGATCTGTTTCAGTTTCCTCTTTAAAGGTAGTTTCAATGACTCCGGTCCTTCTTCCTACTCCATTAGCCCATGCATGGGCGACATCTTTGGTATCTCCGCTGAAATCCTGATATACAGCTGTTAAACAAGGAACTCCGTGTCCATTTTCAAATATTTCCCTGACCATATGCCCGGGTCCTTTAGGAGCTACCATAAATACATTTATTTTTTCATTGGGAACGATTTTTTTATAATGAATATTAAACCCATGGGCAAAGCCTAAATATGCACCCTCTTTTAAATTATCTTTTATATCGTCTTCATATATGGCGGGCTGGGCTTCATCTGGAGCCAAGATCATAACTACATCGGCACCTTTTACAGCTTCTGATATTTTTTCTACTTTTACCCCTGCGTTTTCTGCCTTTTCCCAAGATTTAGATCCTTCTCTTAATCCAACGGTCAGATCCATTCCTAGATCTTTTAAATTAAGTGTATGAGCGTGTCCCTGGCTTCCATATCCTATCACAGTTAATTTTTTTCCTTCTAAAACTTTTAATTCTGTCATAATAAATCCTCCGGCTTTAATGTTTATTTATTGTTTTTCTCCTCTATGCATAGCGGTTATGCCTGTTCTTGAGATCTCCAGAACCTCAAATTTAT
>JAUXGP010000280.1 GCA_030621995.1 Psychrilyobacter sp. | reverse complement strand
GTCTTAAATATAAATTCATTATTTTTTTTTCTAAATCCATTTGATTTTTAATTGTATTCATCGATGACCTCCTCATTATTTAAACTTAAATATTTTTATAAATAAAGTTTACTAAATGAGTAAAGAAATGTCAACAAAAATATAAAAACACCTGAAATTTTATTTTTTTAGTTTAAATTACCGACTATTTTTTTTCCGTGAAATTCAGTAGATGGAATTTTTAACCTTACCTCTTCAAATTTTTCCACAGTCACTCCGCCGGCAACTACGATTTTAATTTTATTATTAGCAATTTTAATCATCTCATTTAATATCTCTGTTCCCTCTAAGGCTGTCTTAGCTCCTCCAGAAGTAAGGATTCGGTCGATCCCTAATTCAACTAAATTTACTACCTCATTGGCAGGATTTGCAACTTCATCGATAGCTTTATGAAAGGTAACCTCCATCCCGCTGGTTTCTCTTAAAAGTCTTTTTAAAAGGGGGTAATCGATCTTATTATTTGGAGTCAAAACTCCTAAAACCACACCCTTCACTCCTAATTTCTTAAATAATATGATATCTTCTATCATAATCACAATCTCAGCAGGGGAATAGCAAAAATTTCCTCCCCTGGGTCTGATCATAACCAGAGTTGGGACAGCTATTTTTTCCAATACTTTCTTAACCGTTCCATAGGAAGGGGTGGTTCCTCCCTCATACAGGTTTTCACAGAGTTCGATTCTCTCAGCACCAAGATCTTCAGCATTTTTAGCTTCTATAAAATTTCCTACACAGGCTTCCCTTATTATCATAATTCTCGACCTCCAATTAAATTAGTTTTCCTAAAGCTACAATAGATTCATCATAGCTATGAGCTTTACATTTGTACTTTTTATTTGTAACATCTTTATAAACCTTTTGCAAGGCCTTAACTAATAGTGTAAAATAGTTTTAGATAAATATATAAATACAAGGGAGGGTTCTATGTTTGGGCTTGTTGGAAACCTGATAAATAGTTTGGGTTATATTATAACTATAGCATTCTTTTTATCAAGAACTAGGGGATTTAAAAGATTAATCAAGAAAGAAAGATACAAAAAACTAGATATGGTATTATTGTCCCTAATCTTTTCTGTGCTGGCTATAGGCGGAACCTATATGGGGACAGACTATAACGGCGCCATAGCCAATACGAGAAATATCAGTGTAGTTGTAGCAGCGATTATAGGTGGACCTGTGATCGGACTTATCACAGGATTAACTGCAGGAATACACAGGATTTTGATAGATCCCTATGGAATAACGGCAATTCCTTGCGGTATAGCCACTTTTTTAGGCGGGTGGGGACTGGGTTACTTAAATAAACTCAATGTAAAAAATAAATATATATTGGGGTTTATAGGCGGGATTATTATTGAAAATATGAGTATGGGGCTGATATTACTGATGTCAAAACCATTTTATCTGGCTTTAAATATAGTAGAAACCATCTATTTTCCCATGGTTCTAGTAAATGCTCTGGGAGTGTCCATAGTACTCTTAATAACAGAAAATATAATGTTGGAGGAGGACAGGCTAGCGGGAGAAGAGGCCAGGTTAGTTTTGGAGATAGCCAATAAAACTCTCCCATATTTCAGGGAGGTAAATAAAGATTCATTAAAAAATGTATGCAGGACTATATTGGAATCTTTAGGAGCTAAAATAGTGGTATTTACCGATATGGAGAATATAATTTCATACTGTGGTCAAGATGAGGAATATGAGATAATGCATAGAAAGATCAAAGGAGATGTCACAAAGGAAGTACTCAGAACAGGTAAGTTTAGAGTGGTTAACAAGGAGGATGTGGAAGAGATAAGGTTAGATTGTATCTCTGAAGATATTATTTCATTTATAATAGTGCCTCTCAAATCAGGGGCTGAAGTAACCGGGGCATTAAAGGTTTATTTTTCGGAAAATTCCTATATATCTGAAAGAAACAAAAATTTAGTACTGGGATTATCTGAGCTTATATCTACCCAGCTGGAGATAAGCAGGGTAACAAAATTGGAGGAGATGGCCAGAGATGCAGAGATAAGAGCATTGCAGACTCAAATCAATCCCCATTTTTTATTCAATGCACTGAATACAATAACCTCCTTCGTCAGAATAGATCCTGTTCAGGCCAGGAGTACAATCATCGATCTGGCGAACTATCTCAGATATAATTTAGACAATGGAAATAAACCGGTGGATATAGAGATGGAATTAGAGCAGGTCAAATCCTATGTGAATATAGAAAAAGCCAGATTTTATGATAAAATAAATATGCACTATGAGATAGATGATGATATTAAGACGATAAAGATACCGAGTCTGACAATCCAGCCCTTGGTGGAAAATGCAATACAGCATGGATTGCTGAATGGAAGAGGGGGAAAGGAGATCTTTCTGAAGATATATAGGATAGATGGGGATAAAATACGTGTGATCATAGAAAATAACGGCAGGAGTATAGATCAGGAAGTAATAGATAAAATATACAGCGACAGCATTGAAAGCAGCAAGATAGGACTGTATAATGTGCATCGGAGGATAAAATTGATCTATGGAAAGGGGCTGAAAATAGAAAAGTTGGAGGAGGGAACTAGGATAACTTTTGATATCAGGGGGGAATAATGAAGTGTATAATAATAGATGATGAATATCCGGCAAGGATGGAGCTTCGGTATTTTATAGAAAAATATGAAGAGTTAGAGATTGTAGGGGAGTTTGAGGATTCTATATCAGCTCTTAGTTTTTTTGAACAAAATAGTGTAGATATAATATTTTTAGATATAAATATGCCGAATATGAATGGGAT